>JAGODU010000351.1 GCA_017998095.1 Prolixibacteraceae bacterium
TTGAAAATTCACGGTTTTCAATTGATTACTATCAGCGAGAATACAAATGGCAAACCAAACATTTACAGGAGCTAATTGAAGACTTGACTGAGAAATTCAGTGAAAGCTATGAAGAAGGTGATGAACGCTCTTCTATACAAAATTACGAAAATTACTTTCTTGGTTCCATAATTCTCTGTGAGAAAAATGGAAGCAAATATATAATTGACGGTCAGCAGCGTTTAACAACTATAACACTTCTTTTGATTTATCTGAAGAATCAGATCAGCAATGAAAAACAGAAAATGAAACTTTCCAATCTGATATTCTCCGATGTTTATGGAAAAGAGTCATTTAATATAGACGTTGAAGACCGCAAAGATTGTATGAATTCACTTTTTAACGATACGTCTTATGATACTACTAATGCCACGGAATCGATTCAAAATATTATTGATAGATATAACGAAATATCGAACTTATTGCCTGATGATTATGATGAAAACGTACTCATTTTCTTCAGCGACTGGCTTCTACAGAATGTTTATCTAGTAGAGATAACAGCCTATACGGATGAAGACGCTTATACCATTTTTGAAACCATGAATGATAGAGGCTTGTCGCTAAATCCTCTGGATATGCTCAAAGGATTTCTGTTGGCTTCTATTACAGACCAGGATAAACGTAACAAAGCAGTTGATATTTGGAAAAACTGGTCAGAAAAACTGCGCATTTTAGGCAAAGATGAGGATAGTGATGCCTTTAAAACCTGGCTGCGCAGCCAGTATGCCCAGTCGATCAGGGAAAGAAAACGAGGAGCAACGGCAAAAGATTTTGACAAAATCGGTACGGAGTTTCACCGCTGGCTCAAGGACAATACGAGTATTATAAAGTTGGATAAAAGTGACGACTTTTATAATTTCATCTTTAAGGATTTACAATTTTACGTGCGCGAATTTATAAATCTTAAAAATGCAGCGCAAACCATAACAACAGGACTTGAACCTGTTTTTTACAATGCAAAATTAGCCTTTACATTACAGTACCCGCTCCTCTTAGCACCATTATGTGCTTTCGACGATGAAGAAGTGATCAAAAAGAAGTTCTATGTTGTTTCATCCTATATCGATATTATCATTGCCCGGCGTATTTGGAATTTCAAAAGCATCGCTTATTCAACCATGCAATACGCCATGTTTACAGTGATGAAGGAAATCAGAAACAAGCCCTTGACCGAACTCGTCACGATTCTGACTAAGAAACTTAATGACGAGGATGTAACTTTTGCAAGCAATGATCGTTTAAGGCTCCATCAGCAAAATCGTTATTATATTCATCATCTGCTTGCTCGCATTACTGATTATTTAGAAACCTCATCTGGTATGCCTAGCCGATTTACAGAATATATAGCCGAAGGTAAAAATCGTTACGAGATTGAACATATTTGGGCGGATCATCCAGAGCGGCATACAGACGAATTTACTCATGCCTCTGACTTTGCGGAATACCGAAACCGCATCGGGGGACTATTGTTGTTACCTAAAAGTTTTAACGGTAGTTATGGAGATTTGATATATACGGATAAACTTCCCCATTATTTTGGGCAAAATCTACTTGCAAAATCCCTACACCCTGATTGCTACAGTCATAATCCTGGTTTTATCCGTTTCAAGGATGACAACGCAATGCCCTTCAAAGCTCATACCGCATTCAAAAAACATGATTTGGATGAGCGACAAGAGTTGTATCGGCAATTAGCAGAATTAATATGGTCTCCTGAACGATTGACAAAGATTGTAAAATAAGAACATCGCATCAAAAATTAAACACTGCGGGTGAAACAATGGCTACGATGATCCCTTCTGACATAGAAGTATTCACTACGGAAGGGGAGAAAAGTTTCTATCGATTTCTACAAGCGGTGGCCAAGCCTGATCATAAATATCTGTGCTGGTATCTGCCCGACATTAATGGCCGCGAGCCTGATTTCCTATTCTATTCCGAAGACGTGGGCCTCATCATTTTTGAGGTTAAAGATTGGCGGCTGGATCAGATTGTCTCTGCCGATTCTCAGTTCTTCACTCTCTCCATTGCCGGCAAGGTGGAAAAACGGCAGAATCCTCTCCATCAAGCCAGAGATTATTTTCATTGGGTAATGGACAAAATCAAGTCAGATGCCGTTCTGACTTCTAAAGAACCTTATGCTCACGGTAATGTCAAGATCCCTGTTAATTGCGGCATCGTATTTCCCAATATCAATAAATATGAATATGAGCAGAAAGGCTTGGTCCAAATCATTCCGACGGAGATGATTTTTTTTTGGGATGATCTTCATCCTCAGTCACCGTTATGCTCCGATTCAACGGGGCATTGTTTTTCTGAAGCGATGAAAAGGATGTTCAGCCCCCGATTTGAATTTCGGATTACGGGGCGGGAACTTGAACATCTGAAGCAATTGATATTTCCTGTGGTCCGGATTGATTTGCCATTGCGGTCTACCGCTACTCAGCAAATAGAAAATGCACAGCGGTTAAAACTGCTTGATCACCACCAGGAAAGCATTGCCAGGCAGTATGACGGAGGGCATCGCATCATCACAGGCCCCTCTGGGAGCGGTAAGACCTTGATTCTCATTCACCGGGCTGCGCTGCTGAAGCTATACAACCCTGCCATCAGTAATATTCTATTTGTCTGTTATAATATCACGCTGGTCAATTATATTCGTCGTCTACTGTCTGATAAACAGGTGCCCCTTGGCAGGAATGGCGTGGAGGTTGTTCACTTTTTCCAACTTTGTTCTATGATCACCGGTGAGAAAATAGCCTACGAAAAAGAGGATCAGGATTATTACCGGCTGGTGATTCAGGAGGCGCTTGATAAGGCATCTGCCTATCCGATGAAATATGATGCCATTCTTGTGGACGAGGGGCAGGATTTCTCTGATGATATGTTCAGGATTGTTATGGCACTGCTGAATCCGAAGACAAATCACCTGGCCATTGCCCTGGATGATAACCAGAATATCTACGCGCGTAGCAGGTCTTGGAAAGATCTGGGGATTCAGGCGCGGGGCAGGGGGCATCGCGTATCCTGGATATATCGCAATACGCAGGAGAGCACCGCGTTGGCTAAAGGATTGGAG
>JAGODU010000100.1 GCA_017998095.1 Prolixibacteraceae bacterium
GTGGTTTTTTTATTAAGTAAACCCAAAGTCATCACCCCTTATTATAATAGAATAAAATACCAATTTATAATTTCCCCTCCCCACAAGGACGTTATCAAAAATCCTAATACGATAAACGGTCCAAAGGGAATAGGGTCTTTCCGTGTTTTAATCTTTAAAGCCAATAAAGCTATAGAAATAATTGCACCTAAAACAAATGATAAAAATATATTCAATAATATATATTTAACTCCCAAAACAAAGCCTAAAGCACCGGTTAAAGTTACATCTCCTCCGCCCATGCCGCCCCGGGATATTACCGCAATGGCTAAAAACAATCCGCCTCCGGTCAGCAATCCTAATATACTGCCGATTAAATCAGGAGATATGCCATACAGAAAATAATTAATTGCCTTTTGTACTATAGATAAAACTAATATGCATAGTACCAAGCTGTCCGGAATAATCATTTCCTTTAAATCAATAAACACTATTGCCAAAAGTACCGAAGACATCAATGAATAAAATATAAAATCTGCTCCAAAGCCAAATTTTAAATACATAGTAATGTAAATAAAAGCATTTAATGATTCAACCAAGGGATAGCGTGCCGAAATTTTAGTCTTACAATACCTGCACCTGCCCTTTAACACTAAATATGAAGCCAAGGGAATATTGTCATACCATTTGAGGCTGTGGCTGCATGCCGGGCAATGAGAGCCCGGCCATGCAATACTTTCTTCCCTTGGTATTCTGTATATACATACATTTAAGAAGGAACCGATAATAAGTCCGTATATGAAAATCAGTATGGTCATTGGTTCCTCCTTAACGTTTGGTTAAAGGACAGGATCACGCCCTGCCTCCCCTATTCTCTATTCTTAATAAACTCCAATATTTCATTGTACTGACTCTTAATTATTAACTCTACTTTGTAATCTAAAGGTTTTTTGAAGGAATCTGCCATTAAACCTATTAACCATTTAAACGTATCTCTATTATCTTCATAAATACCTTTAACTGAATCATATAACGTTTTTATATTATTAATTATTGATTTATACCCCGGTTCAAGCATATCTGAAACTTCTTGAATATCCGGATCCATGTAGTAATATCCGGTTAATGCAACATAATAACCTCTATTCATGTTTTCATCCAATTCAGGAGCAACATATTTTAAATCTATTGTATCTCCCTGAATCATTTTTGTTCTCTTGTTGTCATTATGTTTTTTTAAATCATTATAAACATCCGTTTCTCCATTTAATAATGCGGAAGATATCTTCAATTTTCTTACCGTATTAATTTGATTGATGGAGTAATCCATGGATACAGATTCAATCTCAAATAATCCTGCACCGTGAGAAAGCCTGATGATTACTTCATCAGTATTTTGAGTAATAAGTGATAAGTCAATCGGTACAAGGAATTCTTCCATTAAATCCCGCCCGGCTTTTATATTGCCTTGTTCAATCCACTGCTTACCATCCCAGACTTCCACAGTCATGGTTATTACTTTCATGAAGTCCTCAAATCGATTCTCTACCAGTGGTAAACCCAATAATTTTTCTAAAAACCAGAAATCAGTTTGTGCATTAACTTTATCCAAATAATATTCACCAAGGATTGTAGTATAGTGTGACTTTTGAACGGTAATCATAAACTTTCCAAGTTTTGTTTCTCTTGATGGTTTATTAAATTTCACTTCATACCTACTCATGAAATCTTTGCTGTCAATTTGTCTGAAATCAGTGCCTGCTAATACCCCTTCCGTTGTTACATCATATAGTACATCCTTCCCGGTAGTTTTTTCTTCCATACTTAAGGGATATTGCTTATCCGCAATCGTATGAGGATTGCCAAATATGTCAGCCTTCACATACTCTATACCTGAATTCTTTGGATAATCAACTGCATAAAGACTAAATCCGTTAACAAAGGATTTTTCATCAAGCTCTTCAGCAATTCTTACGTTATATATACCCTCTACCGATTGGAGTTTTCTTAAAGTTCCATATGATGTTGTTTCCAATGCTCTGCTGATAGAGAACGGTATAGACTCATGTTCAAAATGATAATCTGTTCCATCAAAGGAATATACAAACGGGCAGCTTACACCACCACCACCGCTCCATTGAGCATACAATGTATGGTCATAAGTTTTTGTAAATAGTGTGGTTGAAGTAACTAAATCTCCACCAACTCTATCCGTAAACCAACCATCGAAATTACGATTTCCATTAGTTACTGTAGGCAATGCACCATAGTTACTGCCAATTGCAATTGTTTTTGATGATGGGTTCGGATTGCTTCCCCCATTGCTGTCAAAGTATACTGTATATGAATTTGATGACCAATGTGCATACAATATATGATTGTTAGGATTTGAAACTAATGTTGTTCCTGTAATCAGCGTTCCATTAGTGCGGGCTGTATACCACCCTGAGAACACATATCCTGATCTGGTTGTCGCAGCTAAAGTACCATATGGCTCATCATAAGTAACTTGTTTTGATGTTGGATTTGGAGAAGTTCCTCCATTTGAGTCAAAAGTAATTGTCAATGTATTTTTTGTCCACTGTGCAACAAAGTGCAAATCATGTGCCGGCATAGTATTCGGCGGGGTTTCATTCCAGCCGTTAAATGTATGTCCTGTCCTGCTTGGATTTGGAATAGATATTTCCTGACCATACATATACTTTAAATCATTTATATAATTTCCGCCATTGCTGTCTAAAGTTATAGTGTATAGAATTGGTTCCCAGATTGCATTTACTTGTAAATCATAATCAGGAATTACAGAAGGAACAGTTTTATCCCACCCTACGAATCTATATCCGGTTCTTGTTGGATCAGGTACTGTCCCAACGCTATCCCCTGCATAGCCTTCTATAGGAGAAATTTCAGAGCCACCATTTGTATTAAAAGTAATGGTATAGAAATTTAGCGGTGGTGGATCTTCGACAACTATCGTAGAATTTCCTGAACTATCAACTGAATATACAAAATATCCGCTTCCTATAATTTCATAGTTATATCTGTCCCTAACATCAAATTTAATTTTGGTGTTATTCCTTACATTGGTTGTTACAACGTTTACTGTAATTATACCATTGTCAAATGAGTATTCTAAATCTTTAACATCACCGTTGCCGCTTAACACACTCGTTGAAAATTCAAAGTTTTGGTTATTGCTTCCTAATTTAGTCCATAGCCCAGGCATTATTACCTTTTGATTATTTGATGGGCTGGCATAATTTACATTTCTAATATAATTTATTGTAGTTAATTTAAATGAATTATCGGAATTCTTTTCCAATCTTATTCTTAAAGACCTGGCTAAATCTTCAATCATTGAATTTTGGAAGTACATTTTATTTGTATTGCCTGCATCGATAATACCTGCATTCTGAACCTTGACATCCCCTTTTACAAACAAAATATCTTTGTTGTCTGGTAGGTATAGAGTTTGATTGCTTGACCATCCTCCTCCCTTAAACAAAATATCTCCCTCTGATTCTAACATTATGTTGCTATTAGGATTAATACTTGAAAAATTTGCATTTTGCAGTTTTATTGATCTGTCTCCTGTTATCTCAGGGTTTTTCTTAGTATTAAGAACAATGTGGTTATTTGAAAGCAGTGTTGAATTGGTAATTTGTATGCTTCCTCTTGCTTCAAGATTAATACTATTTGCTTTCAATTGATTATGATTTAAAAGCTCTATGTCGCCCCTGCTCATTGTTTTTAAATTAATATTCCCATCAGTGGAAATTGAAGCGCCGTGATTTATAATAACAGGAAATCCTCCAACATAAACAGGGTTTCCGTCTGCATCTAATTCAACGTAAGGATAAAAATAAATGCCGCCCCCATTTCCGTCAGTACCGGCTGTAATATTAACGTCACTGTTATTTAAAACCTGAAAATCTTTAGCTATATTTATACTGTTTTCGAAGGACCAATTTATAACATCTTCTCCTGATATTTGTACAGGTACATCTCCAGGAATTAAACCACCCACCGGCTCAATATTCATAGGAACAAATAAACTTGAATTTTTAATTGACAGCATTTCAGTAGGGCTTAGAAACTTAGGAATAGAATCAGTTGATGCATTCAATGGTTTATTAATTCTTTCCGGAGCAATTCGAACATCATCACTATCAACAAAATTATAATCATTGTTAATGTCTGCCCATGGGAAAGGACCAACTCTCCATTCAGCACCCTTTACAAACACATAATTTGAGCTGAGCATTGTATTTCCTCTATTTCCGTTAATATCAACAGGTGTTACTGTCAATGCAACAAATCTGCCTGCTCCTACGTTATCCAATAAATTAGTTAAAACATCTGTTGTCTGACTTACATTAATCATCGTAAAATCATCGGGAAATACCAATGACGCTAAATCTTTACCCGGATTTGACTTCCACCATCGATATAAATTTACATAAAAGTTTGGATCGCTTGTATTGTCATCATGGACAGCTTTTAAGTTAGGCAAAGGAGATAATGATAAATCAGCTACTAAATCATCTACATCTGTACTTACATCAATCATAACACCAGTCAATGACAATTTGTTTACTTTTTCTTTCTCTGCCAATTGTCTAGACAAATAAATGGTATTATCTTTGGCTACCTCTGCATAGCTTTTATTAAGCTTTTGCATAACTATATTTTCGCCTAATACCTCCACTGTTTCATATGACCACTCAGGTACTGTAGAAACCAATGAATCCAATGATTCTGCCGGATTATGGTCTTTAATCATTGTTTTAACATTGTAGATTATATCTTCAAAGTTAGACTGCTCTTCTAAAGCTTGAACAGTAATAGCTGTTCCCTTGTTAATATTAATCAACTGAGACGGAAAGCCACCTATTAAGGATACAGATATAATACCTAACAATGCTATAGATACAATAACTTCAATTAAAGTCATTCCGCTTCTATTTCTTTTCATACTTCTTCCTCCTTAACGAGGTATGTTTTACTAATTATAAGGGCCAAATATATGCCACGCATCCATTTCTATCTGTTTACTTATATCTTTATATACATCTTGTAAAGCTTCGCCGCTTGTTGCCTCGTAGTAACGTCCTACAATTTTTGTATTGGTAGGACTGGTAACATATCCTGCTATATTATTCAGTCTGTTTATGTTGGCAGAATTTGCAGAAAACCCTATAACAAATGTTTTAATCTCAACGCTTCCTAACTTATACATATTTTCACCCACTGCACTAACATAATTCATACAATCGTTAACGTTAGATGTATCTTCTTGTCCTGTTCCCCTTATAAGAGAACTTGAAATATCTCCAGTGCTATAATAGTAACCACCTCCATCTTTTCGAGTCCAATATGTTGGATTTCCATCCATAAGCATAATGTTGTAATGAAGTAAGTTACCTGTATTTGATGTTTTAAACGAATCATGAATATAGTAAGCACGCCTCATGGCGTCTCCTATGTTAGTACCGCCACCATCTTTTGGAATCCCATTAACCAAATTAACTAATGTAGTTTTATAATCGCTTATTCTATAAAGATTATGATAATTACCTGATTTATTTGCATCAGTGTCGAAAGGAACAACTGCAACATGAACGTTTCCAATACCTTCTAATTCATTTAACAAGTCAACGGTTTTTAATTTCATAATTGCAAATCTGCTATTTGAATTATCAAAACCATTGTATATGGTGTCCCCATCTAAATTCCATGCCATACTACCGGATTTATCCAATACTAATGTTACAGAAATTCTGGGTTTGCTTGGGTCGGGAATATCTTCAGTTCTATAAGCCAAGGCTACTGCAGGATTGGAAGCATTGCCCGAATTGTCAACAACAACTGAATTTAATGCATTCACTTCATTTTGAATATTTGCTTTAACTGTTCCGGATTGCCCGACAGCTTTTAAACTAAACCCTCCCAATAAAGAATCATCATTCGACTTATCAAATGACAAACTGTATACTAAGCCTGGATAAGAATCAGATAATATAATTTTATCGTGAGTGTTTGTTGCAGTATTCCATTTGTATTGTACAACTTGAGTTTTATCAGCACTTAATGCAAAATAATCCCATTCGTTTTTTAGGCTGTTATTGTCAAAATATGCATCATTCAGCATAAAGATAGCACTTGATTCTTTGATGTAATTACCTATAATTTGACTTGTTAATCTAATATTAGACTGAATCTGAAACTCTTCATCAACAATTCTATGTGAACGAGTTGAAAAAATCATCATTGTAGTACTTAGGGAAATAACTATTCCTACTATTGCTAAAACAAGTATAACTTCTACTAAAGTAATTCCTTTTCTTTTATGATTCAATTTACTAAACATAACATTTCCCCTTATCTTGACCACTTGATATTTTTAAATCCGTTAAGGTCAAATTCAAGTACTGCTTTTCTGCTTATACTGGTTCCATTTGCTTCACCTATGGATATGATTTTTACTCTTTTCCTGCCCTCATGGGTAGTTTTTTCTACAGATACAATAGCCTTTCCTTCCGAAAAATCAATAACCTCATTAGTTATATAAGGATTGCTCCATGAATCATATTGTGAAAGCCTTGTTGCATCATTTACTAAAAATTCAAACATAGCTTCCGCACCAGAACGGGCAATATATTCGGAGTGTATTCCCTGCTCCTGTGCAACAACTTGTTTAGTATTGCTTTGGGATAATATAAACACAGATGATAATAAAATAAACACAACAAGAAATGATATAAGAACAAAAGCTAAAGCAGAACCAGATCTTGTATTGTTTAACTTAAATATTTTTCTTGTCATATTATCACCTACCCCCAAATCAATAAAATAAATTTTTAAATTTAAAACAATAATTGTACAACATATTCAATTAATTCATTAACTCAATTGCAGGCACCGGTTTCTTGGTGTCTCATAGTTGAGAGTGTAATATATCACCATCTATTTATAAAGACTGGCCAAGACCGTAACCTAAAAACTATCTTATTGTGTCCATTAGTTTACTATTCTTACATTGTATTTTATCATATCCTAAGTTCCTAACAGCCTCTTTTATTATCAGTTTCTTGTAATCGGCCATATATGGATTGAAGGTAATTTCCATATTATTAAAGAATTCATCATTCAATGAAACATATAGGCAGTTTGCATCCCTTATGAGGTTGGCATCATCGACTATGAAATACCTCAATTCCTCTTCGTAACTCCACACTTCTCTCTTTTGGCAAGCCATATTATAAACATTTGTCAATCTTATAGAATCATTACCTTCTGATGGACTCTTACTAGCAAGCTGGTTGTCATACTCCATTTGACCATATAGAATTCCACTAATAGTTGATAGATTAATTATATTCTTATTCCCATCATCATTGTAGAAATAAACATCTTCTCCAAAGATATATATATTTGGGAACCCAATTCTTATACCATTTTCTTTGTTAGCATAAATATGCCAAAGAGGTATGGACTCTTCCTTTGAATAAGTAAGGCAACTAGCGAAGAATTTGACATATTCATTTCTAATAGATTCAGACAAATCATTAAAATTGTCTACTTTGTTAAATTTCAGTACTTTATTAATAAGAATAAACAATATACTTTCTACAGTTGTATAATGATATAGATATTGATGTTCTTCAAATTGTTGCTTCATAAAATTATTTTCCAAGCTTTTATCCCCCATAAAGATTATACAATAATCTACTTAAAACACTTATCTGAAAACGTCTACTCTTCTAAATAAAATTATTAGTCCGTATGTTATGATTCATAAATATAATATTTCTCAATATAAAAATGGTACAAGAACTAAATAGCATTGCTATTTAGTTCTTTTTTGTTACAATAGAATTTTGCTTTATTGAATTTTACTTCCATAACATTCAATAAGTTAATAACTCAATAACTCAAGTGCCAGGCACCAGTCGTTTTATAAGAACTAAGCAGTATTGCTGCTTAGTTCTGTTTGATGTAATAAGACAAATAACACGTGGAAATGATCCAACAAGAACCGTCCCCAATAGACACTTCAATAAGTCAATAACTCAAGTTCAATTGTTAACTGACAAAATCAGTCTCCATAACCATTGGAATTTCAACAACAATAACTCAAGTCAGTGGTGCCTGTCACCGGTCATTCTCAACTTAGGTTACAGGCTTAGCTAGCCTCCAAGCCTAAGTGCCTCGCACTATAGCCTTCAATCTTATGGAGTAGTTTCAGCAACAACTTTAGAACCAGCACCAGCAGCTTTTACGTATGTTAACGTAGTTGAGCCAGGTTGTTTAGGCATTTCATTCACATATCCTGGAACTAAACTACCTGCAGTAAGTCCAGAAGCTGCACTTAGTGCTCCAGTATTTGTCATTACTACATCTTCAAAAGAGCATGTCGCGTTTGTGTTTGCCATGTAGAGAGTAATTGCACTTTCTAATGTTGCGATATTAGCTTTGTTAGCCTTTTCATTTGCACTCGTTTGAACATTAGCAAACCTAGGAATAGCTATAGCAGCCAAAATACCTAAAATTGCAATAACAACAATCAGTTCAATAAGGGTGAACCCTTTTTTGTTTCTCTTTTTTGTAAACATTTTAATCATTTTCTCTTCCTCCATTTTTTTGTTCTTTAATTTTTTTGCTTTATATATAAATTTTAATTAAAGCCAATCTTATTACACTGTTTTCATCATATCAAACATCGGCAAGTACATCGCTACTACTATAAGTCCAATCACTAAACCCATTACCACTATCATTATTGGTTCAATCATTGATGTTAACTTTGTTAATGCTGCTTCTACTTCTTCATCATAAAAGTCAGCGGTTTTATAAAGCATATCATCCAATGAACCCGACTCTTCCCCAATTCGTATCATTGAATCAACCATTGGCGGAAATATGCCTACATCTTTGACGGTTCTTGACAATGATACACCTTTTCTTATGCTTTCTATTCCTGTCAACAATCTTTCTTCAATAACAGAATTGCTGACTACTCGGGAAACCACTTCCATTGCTTGTATGAGCGGTATACCTGATGATAACAGTGTTGATAGTGTTCTTGTAAATCTTGATGTGACAAGCATTGTTGATGTGCCTTTCACTATGGGAAGTCTTAGCTTCATACTGTCAAAAAATCTGGTTCCTTCTTCTGACTTCTTGTACATGGATATTCCAAATACTATAGCAACTATGACAGCTATATATATATACCATTTTTCTTGCATTGAATTGCTTAAATTTATCAACATCTGTGTAGGTCCAGGCAGTTCAGTACCGCTTCCCTCAAACATACCAATAAATGTTGGCATTATGAACACTAACATAAAAATTACTACTAAAACTGTAACTACAGCCAATACTGCCGGGTATATCATTGAGGATTTCACTTTATTTTCTAATTTGTTTTCCTTTTCAAAGTGCTCTGCCATCCTAAGCATTACTGTATCTAAGTTACCGCTTACTTCCCCTGCTTCAACCATGCTGACTAATATAGTAGGAAATACATTTTTATGCTGCTTCATGGATTCTGATAGGGTGGAGCCTTTTTGCACTTCTTCATATGTATCTGCAATTGCATTTTTAAAGGTTTTATTTTGTGTTTGTGATACTAATATTTCTAAGCAAGGTACTATGCCAAGGCCTGCACTTATCATAGTGTAGAACTGCCTGCAGAAAAGGGCCAAATCCTTTTTCTTAACTTTCTTTTTAAATATTTCAATCTGGGCTTCGCTTTCTATGTCACGCTCTATTGATATTACTAGTTCCTTTTTTTCCTTGAGCATGCTTATCAACCCGGATTCACTATCTCCTACATATAATCCTTCTGACTCACGACCATTTGCTGATATTGATTTGTATTTGTATCGCATATAATCACCTACTAAATATTTTTTATGAGATTCTTCACCTTCGGTTCAGAATGATGAGATTTTGAGATTCTTCACTGCGTTCAGGATGACATGCTGTTAAGATTCTTCACCTTCGGTTCAGAATGACACCCTTCGGGTTATATTTTCTTTCTTACTTCATCGGTGTTGTATGCTTGACTGATGGCTAATTCTTTAGTGATTTCTCCTCGTTTATATAAGTTTATTAATGAGGTGTCCATAGTATGCATACCCAATGCTCCACCTGTTTGTATAGATGTATCTATTTGATGATTTTTGCCTTCTCTGATTAAATTCCTGATGGCAGGTGTGGCTACCATTACTTCATAAGCTCCAATTCTGCCTGTTCCGCTTGCTTTTAATAGCAGCTGTTGAGATATAACAGCTTCAATAACTGATGCTAATTGTACTCTTATTTGTTGCTGTTGAAATGGCGGAAATACATCTATTATCCTATCCATTGTTTTAGCAGCACCATTTGTATGAAGAGTGGATAATACTAAGTGACCGGTTTCTGCAGCTGTTATGGCTGTGGAAATAGTTTCTAAATCTCTCATTTCTCCTACCAATATAACGTCCGGGTCCTCTCTCAATGCCCCTCTTAATCCATTTGCAAAATTTAGAGTATCTGAGCCTACTTCTCTTTGGTTTACTATTGATTTTTTGTGTTTATGTAAATACTCTAAGGGGTCTTCAAGTGTTATTATGTGGCATCTTCTTTCGGAATTTATCTTATTAATAATAGATGCCAATGTAGTGGTTTTTCCGCTTCCTGTAGGGCCTGTCACCAAAATAAGACCTCTTGGTAATCTTGATAAATCATTTAAGATTGTAGGAAGTCCTAATTCATCCATCAATGGAATCTCTAACGGAATTATTCTTAGAACCATTGCATAGCTTCCTCTTTGCTTAAATGCATTTACTCTGAATCTGCCTATGCTTGGTATAGAATATGAAAAGTCAATTTCTCCTGTCTCATCTAATTTATTCATTCTTGTTTCATTTAATGCTTGTTTAACTAAATATAATGTGTCTTCGGCAGTTAATTTTCTTTCCACTAATGAAATTAGTGCACCGTCTATTCTATATGTAGGTGGTATTCCTACAGTTAAATGAACGTCAGAAGCATTTTTTTCTACTCCAATACTTAATAATTCTATTAAGTTCATATTGTCCCCCTTGTCCTTCTTATAATGTATATCCCGCTCTCATTATTTCTTCGAATGAAGTATCTCCCTTTAAGGCTAAATCAGCAGCTGATTGAAGTAAGGTACTCATCCCGTCTTTTAGAGCCTGACTTCTTATATCGTCTGTGTTTGCACCTGTGTTTATAAGTCTTCTTATATTTTCATTTACAAGCATTACCTCGTGAACCGCTGCTCTCCCTCTGTATCCGTTGTAACATGAGTTACAGCCAATCGGTTTGAAAAGCATTGCATCCTTATTCCCATCTATACCCAATAATTTCTTTTCTGAATCATTTGCTTCGTATTTTTCTTTGCATTTTGGACACAAAAGTTTTACTAATCTCTGAGATATAATTCCTATTACGGCTGACGATACCAAGTATGGCTCCAATCCCATATCTATAAGCCTTGCTATGGTTGATGGGCTGTCGTTTGTATGCAGCGTGGACAGTACCAAGTGACCTGTAATAGCTGCCCTGACTGCAATTTCTGCCGTTTCGGAGTCTCTTATTTCCCCTATCATTATAGTATCCGGGTCCTGCCTGAGAATTGAGCGGAGCCCCGCGGCAAATGTCAATCCTGCCTTTACATTTACTTGTGTTTGATTTATACCTTTTAATTTATACTCAACGGGGTCTTCTACTGTGATTACATTTTTAGTTTGAACATTCAGCTCTCTTAGTACCGTATAAAGTGTGGTAGTTTTACCGCTTCCCGTAGGTCCCGTTACTAACAGCATACCGTAAGGCTGTGCTATCATTTTGTTTAATTTATCTAAATTGTCTTTGCTGAAACCTAACCCCTCTTTGGTAAAGTTGAAATTGCTTTTGTCCAATATTCTTATAACTATTTTTTCTCCGTATACCGTTGGCAGTGTGGAAATTCTTAAATCAACTTCATTGCCGTTGAATTTCATCTCAACTCTGCCGTCTTGGGGGATTCTTTTTTCTGCTATGTCCATTCTTCCTATGATTTTCACCCTGGTGGTTATGGCTGACAAATTTGATTTCGGCAATACCATTATTTCTTTTAAATCACCGTCTATACGAAATCTTACTCTGATATCGTTGTGACTTGGCTCAATATGTATATCCGATGCATTGCCCCTCATAGCTTGTTCGATTATTGAGTTTATTAATTTTACTATGGGTGCAGTTGCAACTTCAAGCATTTCTTCTTCAGAATCCGTATCATCTTCTGCCGGAATGAAGGCATCTGAAAACTCATTTAATGCTTTTTGTGTCAATATGCTGCTGTAGTATCTTTCAATAGCTCTTTCCACGTCCGGAACAGATGAAAGACAAGGTATTACACCCATCTTCGTATATAATTTTATATCGTCTATAGCAAAAAAGTTCAAAGGGTCTGACATAGCAACAAGCAGCATATCGTCTTTTATATCTATTGCTATTAATTTGTATTTTTTTACAATACTTTCAGGTATCAATGTAGCTACATTGGAGTTTATTTCGTATTTACTTAAATCAACTTTGGGAAATCCAAGCTGCAGCTCTAATGTTTCTACAATTTCTTCAAATTTTAACCACGCCTTGTCAACGATGATTTCCCCTAACTTCTTCTTATTTATCTTTTGGTCCTCCAATGCCTCATTTAATTGCTCTTTCGAAATTTTACCTGCATATAATAATAACTCTCCAAGTTTCCAGTTTGATTTTTGCAATTGTTTACCCTCATGTTTTTTGTATTCAGCTATATTACACTTATAGTGTATTGCAGCTTGATTGATTATAATTTAATATAAATTTTTTGTCAATTTAATTATTTAATCTGCGGTTATTGTCAATATTTAATATATAATGTTTACCTTTATGTTGAATTTAGTATATATTGTTACAATTACATTTCTATTCTTTATGAATTATATTTCTATTTCATTTTAATTACATTTTAATTACATGAAATCATATACAGGTGCCAAAACTCCGTTTAAGCTCTTGCCGGTTTCAATTCAATGCTCAGTCTGCGGATTTTTCATATATTCAAGTTCTTATTTTTGTCTTTGTTTCCCCTTTGGAACTACGCATGTGCCAGATGCCCTGCACACCACTACAGGCTCTTCTAAAACATCACATGCCGAATCACTTATGTCTGTACGTGGTACTATTACCTTTCTTGCTTCAAATACCATTTTTCTTGAAGAATTACCTTTTGAAACTATTTCACCCTCTGCTTCAATAAATTCCCCTGCATATACGGGTGCCAAGAATTCCACATTGTCATATGCAACGAACAAACCTTCATCTCCATCATTTCTGATAAGAAGCTCTGTTGCCACATCCCCGAATAATCCCAGCATCCTTGCTCCATCAACTAAATTGCCGCCATAATGAGCATCCTGTGTACTCATTCTAAGTCTGATTAATGATTTCATTTCGTATTTCACCCTCCAAAATTTCTTGCTTTCTCTTGCTGCTTTGCCCTGCAACAACTTAATATTAGCATTTTATAGAGGGCTTGTCAAATTTTTAATTATTCTATCAGTTTCACACTGCCGCCATCCGGAAGACCGTCATAATTACCGCCTCCATAGTTAACTTTAAGATATCCGCTATTGAGTTTTATTTCATTTCCGATAACACTTCCATTAACCTGAGAAGACATGCTGTTCATTATAATAGTCCCGTTTGGAGCGTACATAAATCCGTTAATATCTGCCCACATACTATTAAGCTCTATATTCTTCCCTGAATAAAGACTCACTGTGCCGGCTGTTGTCGCAAAACTGGCACTGTTTACCTTGATATCGTTCTTTGCATAAATGATACCTTTACCTATAAAATTAGTACTGTTAATGGTTAATTTCCCCTCCACATAAATAGGACAATCAAAATAGAAATTCCCACTGTTAAGAGTTAAGTCTCCCGTTACATAGATAGGCTGATTAAACGAGAAATTTCCACTGTTAAATGTTTTGTTTCCGGTGTATGTTATACCTGTTTGTGCCTCTTCTTTCAGTATATCCGAGAAATCCGGCATCTCAACAATCGGTGCAGGATTAAGAATTGTACTTCCATTAACATTTAGAGTGCTTGAATTCTTTGTGATGCTTGAAACAAGACATACATCCCTAATATCTATTGTAGCACTGTTTATCAATAATAAGGATGCAGCTTCGAGTGTTCCCTTAATATTAGCATACAAACTGTTAAATTGAATCGCATGATTAGAGTGAAAATCGCCATCAACATCAATACTGCTGCTGTTAAATCTCAACGGGTCATCTTCGGAGCCATGGAAAACCGCATAATTAAACGCTGCACCTAAAAAACCGGATTTCTCGGCAACAGCTCGGGCAGATATATTTGATTGCGTTAATCCCAAAACACCTGCTAAATGATGCTTAACTTCTCTGGTTATAAT
>JAGODU010000352.1 GCA_017998095.1 Prolixibacteraceae bacterium
ACTTATCAAAAAAGTGACGAGTTTTATCCAATCGATCATCCGGTTTTCTGGCCTGAGTAAAAGTTTCACCGGTGTTCTGCTGATACCCTGCCCGTTCTGTTAAAAAGACTCCACGACCTTTTGTAAGTTCCGAAAGCTGCTCTTTATAAAATTGTGATGTGCGAGCCGGAATTTTTCCTGATACTACGACTTCGTTGTGCTGTGTCTTTATTGATACAATATCTGCATGAAATTTTTTCAGATCATTGTAAACACGCGCGTTGCAATCTTGGGGAACATAAAGCTCAAATGACAGGCAGGGCTCTAACAACTCCGTACCTGACTGTTTTAGGGCTTGCTCAAATACAATAGGAGCTAAGTGCCGAAAGTCAGCAGGGGTGCTTACCGGACTGTAGTATACGCCATATTCAAAACAGACTTTAAGATCTGTTACTTCCCATCCATATAACCCCTGCTCACAACCATATCGAACACCTTCTTCAACGGCGTTCTGAAATGATTTATTTAAATATCCATAGGACACTTTGCTTTCATAGCGCAGTCCAGTTCCAATGGGAAGCGGTTCGATTGACAATCCTATGGATGCCCAAAAAGGATTAGGGGTGACCTCAATATGGGCAGTAAAGTCTGCCTTTTTCAAAGGGCGTTCTTTATAAATGGTTGTTACATTCTCGATATTGACCTGAAGATGGTATCGGTTTTGTAACAAAGAAACGATGACTTCCATTTGTACTTTTCCGAGGAATTCCATAATAATATCGTTGCTTCTGGAATCCAATTTATATTGCAAAAGAGGATCTGTTTCCGCCAGTTCCGATAAGGCTTCTAACAGAAAAGTTCTGTCGGAAGAAAGGACAGGGGAAATGTTCGCCTGCATGATCAGATTATTGTTGTGTAGAATCAAATTCCTTTCAGGAATTGTTCCTATGGAGTCCCCAATCTTTAGTCGCATTTCATTTGGAAAAATAGCAATATCACCGCATTCGACTTTTTCGGTTTCTACCATTTTTCCATTGCTTGAGGTCTCTAATTTTTTAATTTTTATACTGTCAGAATGATCTTGCAGGGTTAGTACGTCACGTGATTTAATGGAACCTCCAAAAATGCGCATATATGTGCGTTTGTTTCGATTATCATCTCTTTCAACTTTGTATACCAATGCAGCAAGATTAGAGTTGGGTGGAGACATAAATGGAGTGAATTCCATGAGAATCGCATCCATGAGTTCTTTCGTGCCAATATGTTTCAGAGCACTGCCGTGGTAAACAGGCAAAAGAGTACCATCATTTATATTTTTTCTTCTGCTCTCTAACAGTTCCTCCGCCGTAATGGGCTGATCCATAACATATTTTTTTAGCAAAGCATCATCCGTTTCAATAATCGTGTCTTTAAATTCTTCAGACAACGGATTCAGAGTTTTGGGCAAAAGAGAGATTCTATTTGTAATGCTCTGCATGATAAGAATATGAGAGGACAATTTAGCTCTGATATCCTCATAGAGGGAATCAAAATCAATATCCGGTTGATCGATCTTATTAATAAAAATCAAAGCAGGAAGTTTCCTTTTTCGTATTGCATCGAAAAGGATACGTGTTTGTGCCTGAATGCCGTCTTTGGCAGAGATCAGCAAGATAGCGCCATCCAACACATTCAATGAGCGCTCTACCTCTGAATAAAAATCGATATGTCCAGGCGTATCAATCAAATTGACTTTGACATGGCCCCATTGATAAGATGCTATGGATGCCTGAATTGTAATGCCCCTTTGCTTTTCAAGTGCCATAGAATCTGTAATCGTTGAACCCCTGTCAACACGCCCGGACTCAGTAATGGTACCGCTGGCATAGAGAATACTCTCTGTTAATGTTGTTTTTCCAGCATCTACATGAGCCAAGATGCCGATATTCATTATTTTCATAAGTCACACCTCATATGATCGTTAAAAGATAAAAGTATTCTTAAATTAAGGTACAAAAATCAAACCTATTACAGATGTAATAAGGCCAAATCATTCGTACCTACCATCATTCAGTTGATTGTTATTTAAGAATACCTTGCCGCATAGTAGTTAATCTCCTTTTAGTGCTTTTCTCATATTACCCTATGAACACTGGATTTGTCAAGTTCACTTACAGCTACCAAAGTGACTATAAGCAAAAAGGATATAAAAAAGATGTTAATGTGAAACAAAATAGAATCAGACATGAAAAGTACTCAATTAGTGCTAAAGCTATTTTTTTATCAGTTTCTTGCTCTAGTAAATCTTCACAAAATTGCTGTAGTATTTCTCGGTCAAATCTCTGTTTTTCTAGCAATTTAATAAACTCATTACCTACATTATTATTTTCATGAAATGTGGTTTCAAATATCTTAATTGGCTCTTCCTTATCATTGGGGTCATCATAGAATAATTGAAGTGTGTCTCCGATAAACAATCCATATTCCAATTTCAGCAACTTCATATATGACGAAAGCTGTCTAATGTGCTTATCCTGAGAAGGTTGATTTGGTCTTTTTAATTCTACTACCAAAATTTTGCTTTGCTCGTCTTGCAAAACTATATCTGCCCTAACCTGACTTACGCCTGAATCAATGGAATACTCTGATAGAATTTCATCCTTACGACGAGACCAACCTAATTTTTCAAATATATGTTCTACTTCAACTTGAAAATATTTCTCTTGAGAATTCCTTTCTTTCAATTTGTTTATTGCAAAACAGATTTCATTCCATTTATCCATAATTTCTTATTTATCAATTATGCAGTTCGTTTCTTTTGGTTGCTTGTAACGTTTCGACTATAAGAGATGTGTCTGAGCCTTACAGCTCCGCTGTTGGCGAAGGCATATCTTTTATAGTCTGTTATCGGATAGCTTTTTGCCCAATATTTTTTGCTTAGCTTCTGCATTTCCTTTGGCTTAGAGCAGAAAACACGAGGTTTTCTGCTCGGTATTTTTTATACAATAAATTTATTTTATTTTTTCGTAATTTCTTTCTTAAAAATAGCTCACTATTTAAATAAATTACTTAAATCTATATTATTCTATAATTCTTAATTCTCTAAAAGCTGAATGTACAATTTGTTTTCTTAATTCCAAGTGTTCAGGT
>JAGODU010000003.1 GCA_017998095.1 Prolixibacteraceae bacterium
TATTTGAATATGACAGCTAATATAGTGTTTACACTTATTTCTTTTTGAATAAGTTATAGAAAACAGATAAAATAATATAAAGTAAAATAATTGCAGTAATACCTGTAATACCTGTAAATAATAGAATAATTAACGAAAAGAGTATGAAAATGAATTTTAGTTTATTTGTTTTCCATGTATAGTCAGAAAATTTGAGAGCAAACAAGCGGACTTCCGAAACAAGTAAAAATGAAAAAAGCAAAGTAATAATCGCTATAAGATATGGATTATTTAAAAACGATAAAAAACTTTCATGTTTATAAGTAAGCGTCCAGGTTAAAGAAGCGATGAGTAAAGCATTTGCAGGAGTTGGCAATCCATAAAATTCATCATGTTGTCTTTCGTCGATATTAAATTTAGCAAGTCTTAAAGCAGAAAAAAGAGGTATTAAAGCAGGTGTCAAAAGAGTTAATAACTGTAATGGTGACAAGTGTGATGATAAATTGAATCCAGGTATGAATGTCGTTTGTAGCCAAAAAATCATTGCTCCTGGTACCATTCCAA
This sequence comes from Prolixibacteraceae bacterium, assembly GCA_017998095.1. The sequence goes on from JAGODU010000003.1 coordinate 544, forward strand.
AAGAAATAACGTCAGCAAGTGAATCTAATTGTTTGCCTAATTCACCATTTACTTTAAGAGCACGGGCAGTTAATCCATCAATGAAATCAAAAAAAGCAGCCACAATTATGAGAATGAATGCCACTTGTATTTTCCCATTAAGTGAAAAGTAAGTAGCAACAACCCCGCACATTAGATTAGAAGAGGTAAATAGATTAGGTATAAAAGAGTACCATTTTTTAGTTTGATTGCTCATTATTTTAGATTGGCAAGAATTGTTATAGTTCCTGTTACCTTTTGATTTAGTTGGACTTTAATTTCTGCATCTGCAGGTAAAAAAATGTCGACGCGGGATCCAAGTTTAATAAAACCCAAGTGGTCATTTTGATTACAGTATTCTCCTTCTTTGGCGTAACACACTATTCTTCGGGCAACAGCCCCAGCTATTTGACGTACTAATATTTTATCTTTTTTGTCCGTTTCGATAATAATAGTTGATCTTTCATTTTCAGTTGAAGATTTAGGTGCCCAAGCTACAAGGTGACTACCTTTTTCAATTTTAGAAAGTAAAACTTTGCCACTAATTGGAAACCAATTAATGTGTACATCAAGAGGAGACATGAAAATCGATATTTGTTTACGTTTTTCGTGAAAATATTCATTTTCATCTACATCCTCAATTACAACTACTTTACCATCGCAAGGTGCTATTATTCCATTTTTAGCTGTTATTGCCGGGCGTTCTATGTATCGATAAAAATACATAACGAAAAGATACATTAAAACGAATATGATTAGTATCATATAAACAATAAATGAAATAGGAATGAGCTTTATTGCTAAATATCCTAAAATTAAAGCTGCTATTGCAATAATTGTTAAAGTTGTCCGACCTTCTCTGTGAACTCTCATAAACTATTTTAAAAATAAATGAATAAATAAGAAATAAACTGGAGCTGCAAATATCAAGCTGTCAAACCTGTCAAAAAAACCTCCATGTCCAGGCATTATGTTTCCTGAATCTTTTACATTAAAATACCTTTTAAACAATGATTCTGTAAGATCACCTACCGTCCCTGCAATTACAGTAGTAAGAGACATAATAATTACAATATACGTGTTGAACAGGTTAAACAGTTTAAAGTAAACAATTGATAAAGCAATTGATGCTATAGCTCCTCCGATTGCACCCTCCCAGGTTTTATTAGGAGATATTTTTTCTGCCATTTTATGTTTGCCAAGTAATTTGCCAAATATGTAAGCTCCTGCATCATTAATCCATATTATAGCAAATAGACCAATCATTATTTCGGGTTTATAAATACCGGAATCTATAGATGGAGAAATTATGGAATTAAGTAAGCCAAAAGGAACAGAAAAGTAAAATATACCTATTAATGTATAGATTAAATTAGGAATTTTATTTTCCTTCTTTCTGAATATTTCTACAATAGGTATTAATAAAAATGACGGAATTAATATAAGAAATATTTTAAGATCGGCTACTTTTTGAATATAGAGGAAAATAGATACATAGATAATAGTCGAAACAATTATTCCGGAAATAACTTGAGGATTTATTCCACCTTTTTTGGTTAAATTATAAAATTCAAGAACCGAAAGGCCTGATATAATAGCGAAGACACTAAAAAACACATACTTATTTAACAGGGCAGATCCTATGATTATAATGACAAAAACTGTTGCCGAGATTGTCCGTATTGTAAAGTTTTTCAATTTTTTAGTTCTTTTAATATTTCTAAAGCTTTTTGTTCATCTTCTTCAAGTACATAAAGTTCTATATTCCCAAAGATTTTATATACAGAATCGACCTGATTTAGGATTACTGAATTAATCCCATTATTTTCCAATAGGCTTTTTGCAATTTCGGCCTTATACAATTGGCCTGACAAAAATACTTGTTTCCATCCTTTTTCCATGACAAGTTTTATAAAATTATTGATTGTTTCTCAAATTTATGAAATATTAGTTAGTAATCAATCATATATAGATAATGATATTAAATAAAAAAAACCGGGATCAAATCAATATTCCCGGTTTTATATTATGTGAATTGAATATTTTCAGATTTAAGAGTTTGTATTTTCAATATTCAAATTACTCTCTTGTTCAACTTCCTTTTTATGACTACCAGGTCTGGGACCAAAAATTTCTTCCAGATCATCAGTGAAAATAACTTCTTTTTCCAGTAATCTTTCTGCAAGTATTGAATGTCCTTCTGTATTTTTTTCCAGAACTTTTTTAGCACGGATATATGCTTCGTCTACAAGCTTTTTAATTTCATTATCAATTAGTTCAGCTGTTTTTTCACTATAAGGTTTTGTAAAACTATAGTCAGTTTGTCCTGTAGAGTCATAAAAACTTAAGTTGCCAACTTTTTCACTCATTCCGAAATAGCATACCATTGCATAAGCTTGTTTAGTCACTCTTTCAAGATCGTTCTGGGCTCCGGATGATATTTTTCTGAAAACAATTTCTTCTGCAGCTCTGCCTCCTAAAGTTGAGCACATTTCATCTAACATTTGTTCTTTTGTTGTGATAGATCTCTCTTCCGGTAGATACCATGCAGCACCTAAAGCTTTGCCTCTGGGAACTATAGTAACTTTAACCAAAGGATGAGCGTGTTCAAGCAGCCAGCTTACTGTAGCATGACCGGCTTCATGATAAGCAATAGTCCTTTTTTCTTCGATAGATATTATTTTGTTCTTTTTCTCCAATCCACCTACAATTCTATCTACGGCATCGAGGAAGTCTTTTTTCTGAACTGCGCTATGATCATTACGAGCAGCAATAAGAGCAGCTTCGTTACAAACATTTGCTATATCTGCGCCTGAAAATCCCGGTGTTTGTTTTGCAAGATATTCAGCATTTATTTCATCTGAAAGTTTCAATGGTCTTAAATGAACCTTGAATATATCACGACGTTCATTAAGATCAGGAAGTTCAACATGAATTTGTCTGTCAAATCTTCCGGCACGCATTAAGGCTCTGTCAAGAATGTCAGCTCTGTTTGTGGCTGCAAGAATTATTACACCAGAATTGGTGTCAAAACCATCCATCTCAGTAAGAAGTTGATTGAGTGTATTTTCTCTTTCATCATTCGAACCGAGGTTAGGATTCCTTCCTCTTGCCCGGCCAATTGCATCTATCTCATCAATAAATACAATACATGGAGCTTTTTCCTTTGCTTGTTTAAATAAATCTCTAACTCGGGATGCACCAACTCCTACGAACATTTCAACGAAATCAGAACCGGACATTGAGAAGAAAGGGACATTAGCTTCTCCTGCTACAGCCTTAGCCAGGAGAGTTTTACCAGTTCCCGGAGGTCCAACCAAAAGAGCACCTTTTGGAATCTTTCCCCCAAGCTTTGTATATCTTGTTGGATTTTTAAGGAATGAAACAATTTCTTCAATTTCTTGTTTTGCTTCAGACAGACCAGCTACATCTTTAAAGGTTGTAGTTACTTTCTGGTCTTTATCAAATAATTTTGCCTGAGATTTTCCTACGCTAAAAATATTACCTCCAGCAGCACCACCACCTTTACTCATTTTCCTAAAAATAAACCACCAGAAGAAAACTATTAATGCAATAGGGAAAATGATACTTAAAAGCCCACTCCAATCATAAGTGTCTTTATAAATAATTGGAATAATTTCACTTTCCTGAGTATTTAAATCAGTATAAACTTTTTCTATGTTTTCTTCAAACTTATCTATAGAGCCTATTGTAAAGAAAAAGTGCGGTCCGCTTACTCCTGGTTTTGAAAATCCTTTACCTAATTTTTCTTTATACTTTTCGTAACTGTCTTTTTTTAGATAAACATTAGCTTCTTCTCGATTTATAACAACAATTCTTTCAATGTCGTTATTTTTAATCATTGTGGTTTTTACTTCATGCCAGGTTGTTTCTACTGCTTTATTTCCTGAAGTAAAAATATTTATTCCAAGAAGGGCAACTATAATCAGCACATAAAAGTACGTCATATTGAATTTAGGTTTATTATTCACCTGTTGCTTTTGTTTCTTGTTTTCTGTGGAATTATTGTTGTTGTTATTTTCTGCCATGTCTAATTAATTATCTGATTTATATTTTTTTATTTGAGCATCAGCCCAAAGTGATTCGAGATCAAAATGATTGCGGATTTCTTTTTGAAAAACATGTACCATTACGTCTGTATAATCTAAAAGTATCCATTGTGCATTCCGGTAACCATCGGTATGCCAAACGTTTTCACCTGTGTATTCCTCAACGGTTTCCTCAACAGAACGTGCTATAGCTTCGACTTGAGTATTAGAATTACCATGGCAAATAATAAAGTGATTACACTGACTATTATTTAATTTAGCAAGATTTAAATCAATTATTCCTTCTCCCTTTTTTCTTCTTACTCCTTCAACGATTGCTTCTATTAATCTGTCAGATGTTTCGTAATTCTTTATATTGTCCATATATTTACTTTGATATTCTACAAAATTAATCTTTTTTACCTAATTTATTTAACTGAAAATATGTCAGACTTTATTAATAATAATATTATAAAATTACAAACAGTTGATTCGACCAATAATTATGCCACAAGGTTAATAATTTCATCAGTGCCTGAAGAATGGACAATAATAACAGCTGAAGAGCAATTATCAGGAAAAGGGCAGAAAGGGAATAAATGGGAAAGTGAAAAGGGGAAAAATATTTTATTTAGCATTATTGTTTATCCACATTTTTTAAATATTTCTGATCAGTTTTTATTATCAAAAGCTGTTTCTCTTGGTATTCACGATGTAATTTCAATGTTCTCGGAATCTGTATCAATAAAATGGCCCAATGATATTTATGTCGATAATAGTAAGATTTCTGGAATACTAATTGAAAATTCTATTTCAGGTCTTAGAATTAATTATTCAATTATAGGAATAGGACTTAATGTCAATCAAAAGATATTTTTAAGTGAAGCACCTAATCCGGTTTCATTGTGCGAAATTCTTAATAAGGAACTAAATAAGGAAGAAATTTTTGAAATGATAATCTTGTCTATTTATAAATGGTATTTATTATTAAAAGAAGGAAGACACTTTATTATAAATGATGCATATAGCAATGTTATGTATATGAAAGGAGTGGAATCAAGTTTTAAAGATAAAAACTGTTCCTTCACAGGAAAAATAAAAGGAGTTGATCATCTTGGGCAACTTGTAATAGAAAAAGAAGGAATAGATTGTTTTTATGGATTTAAAGAAGTTGAATTTCTGAAAAATCTTTAATGGTAGGGAAGCACGGTAAGTGCATCAGCGATTTTATTAATTCCATCTTCAAGTTTTTTACCAACAAGCATTTTCATCATTACATTTAATTCTGCATGAAGAGTTAATCTCATCTTGCTTTGGTATGAAGTCACAGGTAAAATTTGAATCCACAAGAATAATTTAAAAGGTATTTTCCCTTTTCCTGAAATTTTGATTGTTTTAGGGTTTTCTCTTTCAATAATTTCTAATCCGGCTTCACCATAATTTTCAATTGTGAAATTTAAGTTGTCTGAATCACAAGAGAAATCAGTAATTTTAAGTTTAGGTATTTGTTGTGATAGCTGAGCCAATGTATACTCATTAAAAAATAAACCAAAATTCTGTAGGTCGCTTAAAAAGTTAAAAACGATTTCATTATTTTGGTTTATTATTTTTACATCACTTACATACTTACTTGTACCCATTATTTTTTCCCCCACTCAGAAGGATTTTCCCGCCAGCTTTGAAGGCTTTTCATATCTTCAGCTCTTACTTCTCCCATCTCCAATGCTAAATTGATTAAGGTTTGATAATTACTCAAGGCTGTAAGTTCTACTCCGGCAGTTTTAAAATTTTGAGATGCGACGGGGAAATTATATGTAAAAATAGCCAACATTCCTAAAACATCTCCGCCAAAACTACTGAGAGCTTCAGCAGCTTTAAGACTGCTTCCGCCTGTTGAAACTAAATCTTCAATTATTACAACCTTTTGACCAGGCTTTAAGTCACCTTCAATTAAATTTTCTAATCCATGGTCCTTTGGTTTACTCCTTACATATACAAAAGGCAGATTAAGCTTTTCAGCAACAAGCACACCATGTGCTATTGCTCCGGTTGCAACTCCTGCAATAACTTCTACCTGCGGATATTTCTCCTTAATAATCCTTATAAACTGTTGGCAAATAAAGTCTCTGGTTTCCGGATATGATAAAACCTTTCTGTTATCACAATAAATTGGCGCATGCCATCCTGATGCCCATGTAAAAGGATTTGACGGTTGTATTTTTATTGTGTTGATTTGTAGTAATTTTTTTGTTACTTCAAGTTGATAATCTATCATGATAATGGGTTTAAAATTCACGGCAAATGTACAAAGTTTTTTTTAATGACCGTATCGTTTTTATTGGTTCTACTTTTAAGAAATCATTAAGCGATAACGATATTTTGTGTAATACTGAATCTAAAGATGATGTTAAAAAGTATTGGAATATTTTTATTAATTCAGAAAGGAAAGGGGATTTAATTTACTTGACAGATGAAGTGGATAATGTGTTTGATGTTTTTTGCTCTTTGTTTAAAATTATTACTGCTGCAGGTGGAGTTGTTGTAAATGAGAGAAAAGAATTGCTGTGTATTTACAGATTTAACAAGTGGGATCTTCCAAAAGGAAAAGTTGAAATAGGGGAGAAGATTCCTGATGCTGCAATAAGAGAAGTTGAGGAGGAATGTGGAATACATGAAATCAAAATTATTAATCAGAATTGCATTTCGTATCATATTTATGAAAATCCCCGAAAGCCAGGTCAATGGATACTTAAGCCCACATATTGGTTTAATATGAAATATTCAGGAAATGAAAGCCTCATTCCACAGATTAAAGAAGGAATAATAAGTGCAGAATGGATAAGTATTAAGAATATCGATAAAGTATTATCAAGTACCTGGGAGTCACTTAAACCCCTGATAATTTCTTTTGTTAATTCTGAGTTGCCTTAAGTATATTTGCAAACTGCATTTCAAAATTTTCATCAGGCCAGGGAGCCTGGCTGCCTGCCATCCTTCCCATTGGATCAATTAGGAAATAAGTTGGTAGAATTCTGACATTATATGAATCATATATTTCCCTTCTTGATTGTCCCCTTAAAATTGTCCATTCAAATCCTGAGCAATCAAGTAATTCTGCATTTTTTTCAAAATCTTCATCTTCCAAAACTATAACAAGTGAAAGATTTTGTTTATAATTTTCCCAGAATCCTTTCATTAGTTCTTTGTGTTGGGCAAATTTTTCATTGTCTGAACGGGTAAAGCATAAATACACATATTTGCCTTCAAAATTTTCCCAGGAAACCAGATTGCCCTTTGTATCAAGCAATGATAAATCAGGGGCTATTGCTCCATACATCGTTCTTGCCAGCTCATTGAATAATTTTGTGGAAGTTGTTTTATGTATTTCTACTTCAGACGTTTCTGTAATCTTTTGTAAAAGATTAAAAAGACCGACGACATTAAATCTTTTAGAATAGAAGAGTGGCTTAACTCCTTTTAATATAACAGCTTCTGCCAAAGGTTTGTCAAAAAGCATATCGAGAGTTAACCAGTCCATTAACTGGTCGTATGATCCTGAATTAATCATTACACTAATCTTTTGACCGTCTACCTGTTGAGTAGCATATTGAAGGTATTTGGCAAATAATTTATCGAAAAGTTCACAATATTCAGGGTGATTATATAAAATGGGCTGACTGAAAAAAAACTCTTCCATAATTGGAGTTGGATCCTGAATGAGGGCCATGTATTTCATCATGGCATATTTATATTTTTTAAATTGTTCGAAGTACTCATTTTTTGTTTCAGGAAATTTTGTTTTAAGTCCACTAATAACTGTTTCAGCAGTTTCAAGTGAGCGCCTATAAAAAATCTGATTCATATTCTGACTCATCTCCATGTTATATTGGCGATTGAAATTATCAATAAGAGAATTGGCAGATTCAGGATCAAGGTTTTTTACACCAAGGTGAATTAATTTAGGTCTGAAATAAGGGTTTGAACTTGTATTATCAGCTTTTGGAGGTAAGATAATATCATATGATGCTCCGGGTTCAACAACAAACCACCCTTTATAAATGCCAAATTCACTATAAATCGGCATCGTCTGATCTACATTGAATTCTAATTTTAATTCTCCAGTTTCAGATACAACTCCCTCTCCAATAATTTCTTGTTTCTCGGTAAGAAAATTTGGTACAATGTAAAAAGCAAATGAACTACCTGCATATTCAGGAGCAGTGAATTTGAGTTCAGCACCATATATGCCAAAAGAAAACAAGCAAAGAAGTAATACAAAACCAACTCTATTCAACATTCTCATTCCTTAAAAATTTTTTAATATCAAGTTTTTGAGGTATGAACATCCCAACATCACCCCCGTGGATTATTATATCGCGCACAACTGATGAATTTATTGGCGTATGTTCTGGTAAAGTAAGTAAAAAAATCGTTTCGATGTCATTATGCATCTTTTTATTTACCTGAGCAATCGCCCTTTCATATTCAAAATCAGCAGAAGTACGTAGTCCTCTTAAAATATGTGTGGCATTAACCTTTCTGCAAAAGTCTACTGTTAATCCTTTATGAATCATTACTTCAACTTTGGGTTCATCATTAAACAATTCTTCAATCATTTGCTTTCTGCTTTCAATGGGAAACAAATACTTTTTCATATTATTTGCCCCAAGCATTACATAAATCTTATCAAATAATGTTAATGCCCTTAACAATACAGATTCATGTCCTATTGTGAAAGGATCAAATGATCCGGGAAAAACAGCAATCTTTTTCATTTTACAGACTTCACTCTACAAAACTAAAATTTTTATTGATATTGGAAAGTAAAATTTCACAAATTAAGAATATTGAAAAATTGTATTCAGTTTGTTGTTAAACATACTCTTAACTTGATAAAGCCTTAATTTTTTACTTTTTCCTCAAAATACAATAGAATGATTACGTCTTTTTTTAAAATTTTTTAATGACCTTTATAACTAAATATCAAATTGTATACCATGACGATTGAAAGGGAACATATTGGAATTTTCGGAAAGATGAATTCAGGTAAAAGCAGTATAATGAACCTGATAACGCAGCAAGAAACATCAATAACCGATCCTACTCCCGGAACTACAACTGATATTAAAATTGCATTAGCTGAAATTCACGGCCTTGGTCCGGTAAAACTCTTTGATACTGCCGGACTTGATGAAGGGAACATCCTGGGAGAAAAGAAAAGAAGTAAAGTAATGAATGCTTTAAAGGAGTGTAACCTCGTCATTATTGTAATCGATCCTTCAACAAATGATTATAGTATTGAAAAATTATTAGTTAAAGAATCAAGAGAAAACGAAAAACAAATTCTTGTTTTATATAATTTTTTTGAAGGTATTGATGAATCAATTATTCCCAAAATTGAAACTGAAATTCCAAATTTGAGATTCTATCGATATATGTCGCTATCTGCGATTGATCAAAAATTCAGGATACCATTACTTGATTTTATAATTAAAAATTATGAGCCCGATAAATCAAGTATAGAGCTTCTTCCTTTTATTGAGAAAGACGAGTTTTATATTCTTAATATTCCAATTGACGAAGAAACTCCTAATGGCAGATATTTAAGACCTCAGCTTATGGCAGAAGAATATATTACAAGAAGCTGGGCTTACCCGGTGTCTTATAGGATTAATCTTTTAGAAGCCAGAAAAAAAAGAAATAATAAAGAAAGAATAAGGTTCCATAAGTTCCTTAATGATTTTAAAAGGAGACCTAAAGCTATAATAACAGACTCACAGGCAATTGATATTCTGTCAAAGTGGGTGCCAGATGATATTTTACTTACAACTTTTTCTATCATGATGATCAATTATGGTAGTAATGGAAGGATAAAAGATTTTTATAATGGTATTAAGGCAATTGAAACTATTCAACCAGGTGATAAGATACTTATTGCTGAAGCTTGCAATCATTCCAGAATTGTAGAAGATATTGGTACCGTTCAAATACCCAAAATAATCAATGAAAAATTTGAGGGCGTAAAAGTTGAATTTAATTTTGGAAGAGTGTTTCAGGAAAATATCAAGTTGTCGGAGTATAAATTAATAATTCACTGTGGAGGATGCATGATTAGTCACCAGAAACTTCAATCCAGGTTGAGAGATTTACGTAGTGTTGAGGTTCCAATTACAAATTACGGAGTTTTCCTTTCTTACAATCAGGGTGAAAAAGTATTAGAAAGAGTTATGAAACCATGGATATATGAAATTGATAAATAATCAGTAAATCAATATAGTAGGGTTGGAATAAAACGATATGCTACTCCTATCCTGAAAGTTTGATATTTGTAATCACGAAAGCCGGTCTGATATTCAGCATTTAGGGTAAATAATTTCCCTTCTCTTTCAAAACGTAATCTCATAATTAATGGGTCATTATTCCCTTGAATCCTATCTAGTCCTGAAATGCGATCATAATATTCATAAGCATCATAACCTGTATAACCACCAAATTCGGCAAAAAAACTGTATTTATTCCTTTTAATTTGAATTCCTGCTTCAAATACAGGTCCTTCATCCTGAGCCATTTCAACTTTGTTTGTTTGCCAGACGTAAAAGCCTAATAAACCAGCAATTCTTATTTCTTCAATAATATTTTTTGGAAAATAAAAGCTTTTACCCAAAGCGAGGTAGAAATAATCAAGTGATGCATCAGTATATCTCCCGTGATAATTGCTTCCGGTTGTTGTTTTCAAGGTATAACTAATTGAAATATCCGGAAGCCATTTTTTTTCTTTTAGAATCTGTATATAGGTACTAACAAACAAATCACCTACCTGAGTAATCCAGCCTGTATCATCATAATAAATCTGTCTGTCATCTCTTAATTCATTTGAAAGGTGAAATGTTTCAGTAGGTTGACACCAAATCTTTACCATTGCCCTTCCGGGAGCAATACTCCAGTTAAAACTAAAAAAACTGTTTAATGCTGTATCACCTTTCATGTAATGATAATGAACTCCTGTTTCAAGAGAGCTTTCATTTTCAACTTTTGCATAGTCCATTTTTGGTACCGGGAGTGCATTAGGACCTAATTTACCCGGTGCAATCTGTAACCATTGGTTTATATGGCCTCCTCCAAAATTTATCCAATTTGATATATCTCTGGTTTGAGCTGATAACATCAGTGGATACATTAGAATTATATAAATAAATATTTTTCGCATTATTTATGTAAAGAAAATAAAAATGAGTAATTGAATTATCATTAATTGTCAGAAAGTGTAATTAATTTCTAATTTCGCTTACTAATTACACAAAAAAAACCTAATATGGAATTTTTAAGGACTGAAAATGTAAATAAAAACTATTCGGGCTTTCAGGCACTTACAGACGTTTCATTAAATATTGAAAAAGGTCAGGTGTTCGGACTTCTTGGCCCGAATGGAGCTGGTAAAACCACACTTATAAGGATTATCAATCAAATAACTGCTCCCGATAGTGGAATGGTTTATTTCGACGGTCGTCCACTTAATTCAAATGATATTTATAATATCGGATATCTTCCTGAAGAAAGAGGATTATATAAAAAAATGAAAGTAGGGGAGCAGGCATTATATCTTTCTCAATTAAAAGGGTTAGATAGAAAAACTGCACTTAAAAGATTAAAACATTGGTTTGAAAAGTTTGAAATTCAAGATTGGTGGGATAAAAAAGTAATGGAACTTTCTAAAGGAATGCAACAAAAAGTTCAGTTTATATGCACTGTTCTTCACGAACCCAAACTTCTGATTTTTGATGAACCTTTCAGTGGATTTGATCCCATTAATACAAATATTCTTAAGGAAGAAATTTTAAATCTTAAAGAAAAAGGGGCTACAATTATTTTTTCAACACATAATATGAGTTCTGTTGAAGAAATTTGCGATCACATTGCTCTGATTAATAAATCAAAAAAAATCCTTGATGGAAATATTCACGAGGTTAAAGCCAGTTATAAAACTAACATTTTTGATATAACCTATATGGGTGATTTTTCTGATATATCGAATAGTCTGGGAAGAAAATTCGATATAATTAGACATGTCGAAAAGGCTCATATTAACGAACTTACTATTGCCAATACGAACGGAGACAGTAACAACAATCTTTTGAATATTCTTATTGGTAAAGCTGAGATTATGTCATTCATGGAAAGGATACCAAGCATGAATGAAATTTTCATTAAAGTAGTTGAAAGCAATAAATAATTTCTAACAGAAAATGAATAAAACAATTCTAATTTTCCAAAGGGAATATCTGACAAGAGTTAAGAAAAAGTCATTTCTTATACTAACAATATTGACTCCCTTACTTTTTGCCGGGATAATGTTTCTTCCAACATATCTTGCCACCAAAGAAAATAAAGAAGAACAAAAGGTTGCAGTCATTGACAGGTCAGCCGTTTTTCTCGGGAATCTAAAAAATTCCGGATCTACTAATTTTATTTATATAAAGCCGGAAGATTTTGAATCAGTAAAAAAAGACTTCAATAATAGTAGTTATTATGCTCTTCTTGAAATACCTCAAAATATAATTACTACAAACAAGGTAATAGTTTTTTCCAAAAAACAAATCAATATTGACGTGAAGAATCATATTGATAACCAACTGGAAAAAAGACTTGAGGATATTAAAAGAGCCGAATTGATTAATAGAGTCGGCATTCCCGATCTTGAAGAACAACTTAAAAATACAAGGACTTCAATATCTTTGGAAACGATTAAACTAGGTGAAGGAGGTGAAACAAGTAAAGGATCGACTGAAATTGCAATGATCTTAGGGTATGTTGTTGGTTTTATGATTTATATGTTTGTTTTTATTTATGGAGGCATGGTAATGAGAGGCGTCATGGAAGAAAAACAAAACCGGATAGTAGAAGTTATCATTTCATCTGTAAAACCAATTCAACTGATGATTGGAAAAATTTTAGGTATTGCTGCAGTCGGACTAACTCAATTTTTAATTTGGGTTATACTTATTGGAGGATTATTTATTGGTGCTCAATCCTTTATATTTAAGGGAGACTCTTTAAAGGCATTATCAGAAACCCAGACTCAGAACATAATGATGAGTAACGGACCTGCAGCTGGAATGATGGAAAGTGTACAAATGAGTAAAGCTGAAGAAATAATGACTCAAATTGCCGGATTTAATTTTGCTGAGATTATAATTTATTTCCTTATTTATTTCCTTTTGGGTTATCTATTATACAGTTCTTTGATGGCTGCAATAGCTTCAGCAGTTGACACTGAGGAGGATATGAATCAATTTATGTTCCCGATACAAATACCTCTGATTGCATCTATAATCATACTTGTCAATGTAATGAAGAATCCCGAAGGCTCACTTGCTGTTTTGTTTTCTCATATACCCCTGACTTCTCCTGTCATTATGATGGTAAGAATACCTTTTGGGGTTCCATGGTGGGAAGTATGTATTTCGATTGCAATTCTTGCGTTGACAACTTATGCTTCCATTTGGATAGCTGCTAAGATATATCGTACAGGAGTGCTTATGTATGGTAAAAAACTTACCTGGAAAGAATTAGGCAAATGGTTAACTTATAAAAGCTAAAGATTAATATTCTGGAAATAAAAGTCTAAATTAGTTTGTTAATAAAAAGCAGACATGAGGGCAAAATTATTCAGGAGGGATGAAAGCGTTTATAAAGAAGCTTCAATTTTTGATGCCTGGCTTAAAAATGCTGATGAAAGAGACAGATTCAGTAAATTTTTTGAAGAAAAGCTTGACGTTTGGGCCACTAAATCTCCATTGTCAATAATAGATATTGGCTGCGGATCTGGTGCTTCTGGAATGAGGATTATGGAGATACTTGGAAACGCTTCAATTAACTATAAGTATACAGGAATTGAACCTTTTGAAGATCAATTGAAATATTTCAAAGATAAACTCAATAATAAAAAAAACATTCAATTTAAAGTATCAACACTTGAAGATTTTCAGACTAATGATAGATTTGATATGGCTTTTGTAGTACATTCTCTATATTATGTTCCTGATATGCTAGAGGCTGTAAAAAAAATACATTCCTTTTCTGAAAGAGCTGCAATTGTTCATCAAGGCTACAGAGGAATTAATGAAATCCATGAAAGATTTAGAAATTATATGAAAAAGGGACCTCATTTAATCAGTACTTGTGATGATATTGCCCGATGCCTTGATAATGCCGGAATTGATTTTGAACTTCATTCATTTGAGTCTAAAGTAAATGTCAGTTCTATTAAAGAAAATGGTAACGAAACTGGCAGGAAACTTATTCAATTTTTTCTGGAAAGAACTGATTTGTCAGATGATATAATTGAAGAAATCAGAGATTATTTCAGAAAAGGGCCTGATATTATAATTCAGGACGAAGGTTTTTTTATTACAAAAAATAAAAGGATTAGCTAGTAAATTTTCGACAGTTTAGTGCCTTTATAATAGTGCCTTAGTATTTGTTCATAATTATACCCTTTTTTGCTCATCATCGCTGCTCCAATCTGACACATGCCTACACCATGTCCCCAGCCTTTACCCTCAAAATAAAATTTTACTGGGACTTCACTTCCCGATTTAAATTCTTTTTTTATTTCTAAAGCTGAACTGTATAAGTGATTTTCTGAAAGCCACTTTCTGATTTCTAATTCCTTACCAACTATTACTGTTTTTTTTGAGCCTATGATTTTTAATTTTATTATTCTTCCGGATTTTCCTCTTTTTAGAGGCTCAAAATCTATTATATCTCCAAAATCTATACCTGACTTTTTCTTAATTATTGATGATATTTCTTCTTGAGAATATTCTGTATTCCATTGATAGAAATTTGTAGTTTTCAGGTCAAAATCAACTAATATTTGGCTTAAAACTTCATTGTCTGTAGTATCACAAAAAGCATGATCTGTATTTTCTTTTTCATTTTCAGGGATAAAGTCTTTCCCTGAAACTAAATAAGGAATTTTTACTGCTTGCCAGACATTTTCAAAATCTTCAGTTATTCCTCCGCAACATTTGGAAAACCTTGCATCGCATATGTCATTATTATATGTAAGTACTATTCCTCTTGTGTTATTTATTGCCTGTATGGCATTTGCTGAAATCACTCTGGAAATTCCCTGATACCTCTGGCAATGATCATCAGCACAAACATCAAAATTTTCATGATCCTCCCGATCATACCACTTTATAATTGCTGTTACTCCGTTAAATTGATCTGATTCTGCAAATCCGGATTCTATTTTTTTTTTTGTTTTCTTACCAGAAATTTGAGATAATAACCAGCTACTTGAAATAATTGCATGTGCGGTTAGCAGATTTATGTCATTCATTGCGCTCATTTCCGAAGAAATGACACTTTTAAGATATTTTTCAAGGGTGATTGTGTTTAGAATTCTAACTTTATCTTCTTCAGGTATTAAAATAATTCCTCCTTCAAATTCTTGAGTTTCTGTATTTTCCCAATGAAATCCAATTCCTATCAGAACTTTATTAATAGTGAATGTAGTTTCATCATTTACAGGAGTAAGATTTATTGATGCTGCGGATTCTCCAAATGATGTTTTTATTTTGTTTTCTTGAAATATAGCACAATAATCTCCGGCAGGAATAATATTTCCATTGAAAATATAATCTCCTTTTAAAGTGAAATTGACAACTCTGTCAACAATTATTCCTACTTTAATAATTGGCTCTTGATTAATTATTTCCATTCGAAGAATTTTGAATTATTAATCTGATTTTATCTTTTATATTATCAAATTCTTTGTTATTAATAGTCACTTCTGAAAAGATTGCTTTTATATCTTGATCTTTTATTTTTTCGTAATCTTCAATCCTTGGAGTTACAATTATTCCAGCCATTTCAACAGATGCAGGACTAACAATTATTCGGGAATCATCTTCTTTATAATAGCATGATGGACGTTGTGACCCTCTTGGAAATAAAATTAACCTATAATTAATTCCATCATAATTAGCTAAAATATTCATCATTGGCTCTCCTGATTCTTCATTTCCTGGTAAAATATTGAAAATCTGTTCAAAGAAATAATCTATAGGTTCTTTATAGCCGGATTCAAATATTATACAATTATTAAAGTAATTGACTGGTACATATATATTTATATCTTCTTTTTTTAATAAAATTTCTTTTTTATTGTCAGGTAGATTGGTAATCATTTTTTCAATTGGCATTATCCCTTTTTCTGCTGACTGAAAATGAAAATGATCAGGAGCTGAAGCTCCACACTTAGGCCCATTATAAAATATTGTAAATGAAGATAATTGGCGGCTAATTTCAAGCATATCTGTTATCCTGTCTTTTATCATTTGAGGTATATGGCTTGTATCTGATATTGTCAGGTGTTTTTTGAAAACAGGAAATGGATTTACAAGTATTAGGTATTTGTTTAAAATAAGTATACCTTTTTGTTCTTCAGGAAGATTTGATGTACATAAAAAGCATTTTCTTGTTTCTATTGCTTTTTTACTTAAATCTGCACATGTTGATCTTGCTCTCGCCGGATTATGTTGAAGTATAACTTCATTGTAATCAATCATTATGCTTCGGCTGATAACTGAATCAAAATAGTTGTAATGATTCCTGGCCATATTCCATGTCATCAGCTGCTGCTCGTAAATCAATTCAATTTTTTTATCCCAATTGCTTTCTTCTTCAATGTCCTTATATTGAAGGATATGATCATTCAGTGTCCTCATAATTTGATTTTTCACTAAAATACTAAGTTTTATGGGTAATTGGATATTATTCGTTTTCTGTTTTTACAATTATCTTTGTTTAAAATTTTTGTATGAAAGGTAAAGACCTGAGGATTATATTTATGGGAACTCCTGAATTTGCAGTTGAGAGCCTTAGAAAACTGTTAGTTGAAGGATATAATGTTGTCGGAGTAGTAACAGCACCGGATAAACCATCCGGTCGGGGGCAGCAACTATCTGAATCAGCAGTTAAAAAGTATGCTATTGCTAATGGATTGAAATTGTTGCAACCAGAAAAGTTGAAAGCTTCTGATTTTTTGAATGAATTAGAGACATTAAAAGCAGACCTTCAAATTGTCGTTGCCTTTAGAATGTTGCCTGTTGAAGTATGGAATATGCCACCATTAGGAACTTTTAATCTGCACGCTTCATTACTCCCTAAATACAGAGGAGCTGCTCCTTTGAACTGGGCAATTATCAATGGTGAAAAAGAAAGCGGGGTCACTACTTTTAAACTTCAGCATGAAATTGATACAGGTAGTATTATTTTTCAGGAAAAGGTAGATATTGATGATAATGATGATGTTGAAATTCTTCACGATAAATTAATTCTTATTGGAGCAGAACTTGTATTAAAGACTGTTGATGCACTGGCTGAAGGTAATGTTGAATATATTTCTCAGGAATATTTTATAAATAAAGGAATTGAGCCATGTGCTGCTCCAAAAATATTTAAAGAGGATTGCATGATAAATTGGGAGAAAGATTCAATTTCAATTAAAAATTTAGTGAGAGGATTAAGCCCATATCCTGCTGCCTGGACGATTTTGAAAGATAAGAGTATTGAATCTCAATATAATGTTAAGATTTTTTCTGTCGGCAATGAAATTGTAAACGATAGTATTGAACCAGGACAGATCTTTTCCGACGGTAAGAAATATTTGAAATTCCGGTGTGAGGATGGGTATATCTATATTAAAGAGTTACAATTCCCCGGAAAAAAAAGAATGTTAATTGATGAATTTCTTAGAGGATTCCAAATTTCAAAATTTATTTAAGGAATTGGATCAGATTCATTTATAAGATAGAATTTTCCACTCGCAAGACATCGTTTATAATTTTTTGCAGGCAAGGATTGTAACATCCCTTTTATCAGGGTTGTTTCCTTAAGGTCAGCAGTTGCAATAGAGACGTTATAGTAATTATCAAACTCACTGATGTTAAAACTAGGCAAAAAAGTTGATTGTTTAATTTTTTCACAATTGATGTCGTAAACAAAGCAATGATCTTTTATTTTAAAAACCATTCTCCCCTGACTCTTGTCGCATCCTCCTTCAATTAAGTCAGCAAGAATTTTTCTGTTTTCAAGGTTTTCTGTTATTACACTTTTCGGTATGCTTAAAGTCAAAATGTAATAACCGGGAGGAATATCAAAAAATGCAAATTCACCTTTATCATTTGTGTGGATCATTGCATAAAATTCCTGATTAGAAGGTTGAAATAAAGAAACTTTTGCTCCATCTACCTTGTTTCCTGCAAAAGAGACATTGCATGCAATAATGCTAAGAAGCACAGATGATATTAAAATATTTTTTTTCATAACGGAGGAAATTTTTATTGATAACAATATACTAATTTCCTGAATGAAAAGCAATGTTGTTTAGCATAATCAAAATTGGAGAAAGAAAATATTAAAACTTCCTAATTGACCTTACGAGGTTTTATTTTTCTTAAATATAATGGATCTCCTACTATTGGTTCAATACCTTTTTTTATTCTGTTCTTACATTTTAAACTGCTTAAAGTAATTCCATATTTCTGAGCTACCTGCCAAAGTGTTTCATTAGGTCCAAAAACATGTTTTTCATTGCCCTTCTGTGCTGTGCATCTTTTCCTTTCAAGATAAAGGAAAGTTCCTGGTATGGGTTGAGAAGCATTTTTTTTAAGATCATTATATACAAGTATCTCCCATGTTTTCATTTCAAACTCTGTAGCAATACTCTCGTATGTATCTCCTTCTCTGACATATATTATATCGAGACCATTTAATTGTTTTATGTCTCTTCTTGAAAATGGATTTATTGAAATGTCTTTAAATGATCTTATTTCATTATTTTTTACTTGAAATGGATCATAATTCTTTCCTTTTACTGCCAGAATGTCACTGACTGGTATATCTTCTGGTTTCATTTCATCCAGAATATGAAGGTTTTCTTCATTAATTATCTTTAACAAACGTTGCGGATATTGAGGATCAGTTGCATAACCGGCATCTTTTAAACCCTTTGCCCATGCATCATAATCTTTATTGCTTATTTTGAAAAGATATTGATATCTGGTATTATTGATTAGAAAATCAGTATGGTCTACATAGGATTCTTCAACAGTATTATATTTTCTGAAACATTCATTTAAGTGATCATCATCATGATAGGATTTTTCACCTTTCCAATCACTCTTACATTTGATGCCAAAGTGATTGTTTGATTTTTTTGATAATTCACTGTTTCCGTTATCAGATTCGAGACATGCCTGAGCCATAGTAATGCTGGCAGGAATACCACTCCTGTGCATTTCTCGTACAGCTATCCATTTAAATGTTTCAATGTATTCCCTTCGGGATAACTTATTTTGAGCATACGAAAATTGACATGTAAAGCAAAATGCAATTATAAAAAATACAAAAGGGTTCTTCATATTTTCATTTTTAAATATCAATACGTAACAAAAATAAAAAAATTGCCCTCCGAAAATCCAATTGTTGAAAACTAGAAAAAAATTGTACATTTAAATCAAATTACATCACAATGATTGAAAGAGAAATAAATATTAAATATACTGTTTTTAGCTCCATTGAAGAGATGAATGAGGACGATGTAATTTTGTTGGAAAATGCCAGAGCAGCCTCAAATAACTCATATTCTCCTTATTCAAATTTTTCTGTTGGGGCTGCTGTTAAATTAAGCAATGGTAAAATAATTAAGGGTAGTAATCAGGAAAACGCAGCATACCCGGCCGGCCTCTGTGCTGAAAGAGTTGCTTTGTTTTATGCTGCCTCAGATAACCCAAATGATTCTGTTGTGAGTTTAGCCATTTCAGCTCGTAAAGGAGGTGAAATTGTTACCGGTCCTATATCTCCATGTGGTTCATGCCGGCAGGTAATTAAGGAAACAGAAGTAAGGTTTGGAAACAAAATAAGAATCTTACTTGATGGAAGTGATTGTATATATTTAATTTCAGGAATCGAAAACTTACTTCCTCTCAGTTTTAGCAACAATGACTTGTAATTGATTTCCAAAGTATATCATCCGGTACAGGAGCTTCTATTGAAATTTGTTTCTTGCTAACAGGATGAACAAATTCGACCTTTCTTGAATGTAAATGTATCCCTCCGTTTTGATTTGATCTCGGGAATCCATATTTCATATCTCCTTTAATATGGCATCCTATGGCTGACAGTTGAGCTCTTATCTGATGATGACGACCTGTTATCAGATTAATTTCAAGGAGATAATATCTGTCAGATTTCCCAATAGTGACATATTCCATTATAGCTTCTTTACTATTAGGCATTTCTTTATCGAATGCAAAAGATTTATTTTGCTTTTCATTTCTTACAATCCAATGTTTAAGCGTTCCTGACGATCTGAATGGAGCTTTGTCTGTGATTGCCCAATATGTCTTCTTTATGGAATCTTTTTCCCTGAACATATCATTTAAACGGGTGAGAGCTTTGCTCGTACGAGCAAACAAAACAACTCCGCTGGTTGGCCTGTCAAGGCGATGTGTAACACCAAGAAATACTTCCCCCGGTTTATTGTATTTTACTTTAAGGTATGCTTTTATTGTTTCACTTAATGGAATATCACCCGTCTTATCTCCCTGAACTATTTCTGAACATGATTTATTGACAGCAATCAGATGATTATCTTCGTAAAGAATTTCCATTGTCAGAATAAGTATAAATGGTATTTAATTTCTTATTTTGTTATAGTCGACGATGATATAAAAATACAAAAAAACCGCAGGTTTTTATTTCCTGCGGTTTTTAAATCATATTATTATGCTTTTATTTAGCGTAACTGATTGAACGGGTTTCACGAATAACAGTTACTTTAACTTGTCCCGGATATGTCATCTCATCCTGTATCTTTTTAGCAATGTCATATGATAATTGTTCTGATTCTGAATCAGATAATTTATCACTTCCAACAATTACCCTTAATTCACGACCTGCCTGAATTGCATAAGTCTTTAGTACTCCCGGATATGATAAAGCCATATTTTCAAGCTCATTGAGTCTCTTTATGTATGATTCTACTGCTTCTCTGCGGGCTCCCGGTCTGGCACCGGAAATTGCATCGCATACCTGCACTATAGGAGCAAGAAGAGATTGCATTTCAACTTCTTCATGGTGCGATCCGATCGCATTACAAATATCAGGTTTCTCTTTATACTTTTCCGCAAGTTTCATACCTAAAACAGCATGCGGTAATTCCGGTTCTTCATCTGGTACTTTACCAATGTCATGCAATAGTCCTGCTCTACGTGCTTTTTTTGGATTAAGCCCAAGTTCTGAAGCCATAATAGCACATAAATTTGCTGTTTCACGTGAGTGCTGTAACAAATTCTGCCCGTAAGATGAACGATATTTCATTTTTCCCACAAGACGAACAAGTTCAGGATGCATTCCATGTATTCCTAAATCAATACAAGTACGTTTTCCTGTTTCAATTATTTCTTCTTCAATTTGTTTGCTTACTTTATTTACAACCTCTTCAATACGTGCAGGGTGTATTCTTCCATCTGTAACCAACTGATGTAAGGCTAATCTTGCTATTTCTCGGCGTACAGGGTCAAAAGCTGATAATACAATTGCTTCAGGGGTGTCATCAACTATAATCTCTACTCCAGTTGCAGCTTCAAGTGCCCTAATGTTACGACCTTCACGTCCAATGATTCTACCTTTGATTTCATCATTCTCAATATTGAATGTGGTAACTGCATTTTCTATTGCAACTTCTGAAGCTACCCGTTGAATTGATTTTACTATAACTTTCTTGGCTTCTTTAGTAGCATTAAGCTTTGCTTCATCCATTATTTCCTGAATGTAAGACATCGCCTCAGTTTTAGCTTCATTTTTCAAAGATTCAACTAACTGCGACTTGGCTTCTTCTGCAGAAAATCCTGAAATAATCTGTAATTGTTCTACTTGCTGACGATGAAGTTTCTCAACTTCTTCATTGCGCTGTTCAACAATTTCTAATTGATGTGAAAGGTTTTCCCTTATGATGTCAAGCTCTCTTTTTTCTGTTTCCAGATCTTTTGCCTTCTTTTGAATCTCCTCTTTTCTTTGGTTGAGGAATGTTTCTAATTGCTTAAGTTTGTTTTCGGAAGCAAAAATCTTGTTGTTTTTTTCGTTAACAAACTTCTCATGTTCTGATTTTAACTGTAGAAATTTCTCTTTTGCCTGCAGAATTTTATCCTTCTTTATTACTTCAGCTTCAGCCTCAGCATCGCTCATGATTTTACTCCTCTTTTTGAGCAACGCTTTATCCCATACGAAATAAGAAATTGGAAATCCTACAACAAATGCAATAATTATTAATATATATGTCCAATTCATCAATAAAATTATTAATAGTTAGTTTTAAAAAAAAATCCGCGTACAGACAAACATTTATGCACCATAAAAAAAGTACATGTTTGTCAGCAAGCGGCGATATCTGTTTTTATCTAAAGAACGTTGTTTTTTTCCAAATAACCTGACAATTCTTTGTTTATTTCTTCAATTTGTTTCATGGTAGAATCCATTTCTAATTTTTCTACCTGTTCAATCAATTGTATAACAAATTGCAACGTAGACATAGCCAGGCAATCCTGATTATCTTTTCCCGAATACTTTTGTTGATATAGTAAAATCCGCTCATTTATTATTCTAACGGCCTTACGTATCTTTTCTTCATCATTACGATTTATCGTCATAGGATAAATCCTTTGAGCTATCGTAATATTTATAGATAATTTGTCATCCATACTACCAGCTTATTGATTTAAAAGTGCAATACATTTATCAACCTCTTTTATCAACTTGTTGATCTTTTGCTTTGCCGCCTGATTATCAGTATCGCCTACGGCTAAAGTTTTTGCAACCTTTAAATTCTCATACTGTTTTTTGAGTGCCTCAAATTCCTCTGTATATACATTGAACCGGTATTCCAGCCCCTTGTACTCATCCTTGATCCTTTCAAGTTCGTTTTTTGATTCTTCAAGGCTATTGATTAAACATCTGATGTTTGCCTTTAGTTCATCTATCAGGTGTTGATCTTTCTCAGTCATTACAGGATGATTTCTGTACAAAAATAATATTTTTAATAAATTGATAAAATACCGGATTCAATTTGTAAGGACAAATAGATTAAGATTATTATTTTCGCAGCTATTTTATTGACTTTTTATAATGAAACTATTTTTTTTACCCTTTGTATTTCTTTTTGTTACATTCGTTTCTAATGCCGCGAAACCCGATTTTGAGCCTCCTGTAAATATTCCAATTATTTTAAATGGAAATTTTGGTGAAATTAGATCGAATCATTTTCATGCAGGTATTGATATCAAAACAAACGGCACTACCAACATTCCGGTTTTGTCTGTTGATGAGGGATTCATTTCAAGGATATCTGTTTCTTCCTCAGGATACGGTAAAGCCCTTTATGTTGATCATCCTTCTGGCTATACTTCTGTTTATGCTCATCTTTTATCCTTTTCTCCCGAAGTAGAAAAATGGGTTAAAGAACAACAGTATAAAAAAGAAACTTTTGCTGTTAACCTCTATCCTGATGAAGATCAATTTGTTGTTAAAAAAAAGGAAGTTATTGCCAGATCAGGTAATAGCGGCAGTTCAGGTGGCCCTCACCTTCACTTTGAAATAAGGGATACCGAAACTGAACACCCCTTGAACCCGCTCTCTTATGGGTTTAATGTTCCCGATAAAACAAAACCTTCTGTTACAAATCTGTTTGTTTACCCAATTACACCTGAAAGTAATGTTGCCGGGAATACTGTTAAGAAGAGCTATGAGCTTGTTTTTTCTGAAGGGGCTTACAGACCCAAAAACAATTCAACTGTTCAGGGGTGGGGTAGTATTGGTTTTGGTGTTGATGCTATCGACTTTCTCGACGGAAACTGGAGTAAGTGCGGTGTTTATAAAGCAGAACTACTCATCGACTCTCAGCTGATTTATTCTTTTGTAATCGACAGGTTGAATTTTAATGATATGCGTTATGTAAATTGTCATATTGATTACGAAGAATATATAAAAAATAAAAGGAAAATTCACAAAACCTTTATTGAGCCGGGTAATATTCTTGGAATTTATCGAAACACTAAAAACAATGGTGTTTTTAATTTCGATGACGGAAGAACTCATAAAATTGTTATTAAAATCTTTGATTTTTATTCTAACTCCGTTGATGTTAAATTCAATTTTAAATCTTCTTCGGCAATTGAAGCTAAAAAAGTTCAATACACTGAATATTTTAAGTACGAACGTAAAAACAGTTTTTCAAATGATGAAATAGAAATTGATTTGCCACACGGAGCATTGTGCAGTGACCTGATGTTTAAATACAAAACTAGTGCTGCTAAGCCGGGCATTTATTCAAATATTCACAGCATTCATAATAAATATGTTCCAATTTTAAAACCGATCGAAGTAAGTGTTAAACCTGTTAATCTTCCTGAAAAGATTAAGGATAAGGCTTTGCTTGCATATATTGACATTTCTTCAGGAAGAATTTCAGCTATTGGTGGCGAATATTCTTTTGGTAGTGTCAAATCAATTGTCAAGGAATTTGGAGATATTTGTATTGTTGCCGATACTATAGCTCCGATTATTTTACCCCTTAGCATAAAGGATAAAACAACGTTAATGGAACCGGGCATGATAAGATTTAAGATTACTGATGACTTGTCAGGAATTCAAAACTATAACGGATATATTGATGATAAATGGGTTCTTTTTGAATATGATCTTAAAAGTAAGATTGTTACTTATTATTTCGATGAACATATTTCAAAAGGGAAGAACCACTCTATAAAATTTGTTGTAGAAGATTTAAAAAGTAACCAAAAAATTTATAATGCAGTATTCTATTATTGATATTCTATTCCCAAAAGTTTACAGGCCAGTTTCTTTCTTTTGCTATCTTTTTAAGCTTTCTGTCCGGACTAACACATACCGGATATCCTACAGCTTCAAGAACATGAAAATCATCCCTTGAATCAGCATAATACCAGGAATCTTCAAGCTGATAGCCATTGGTGAAACAAAATTCTTTCAATCTGTTTAATTTCTCATTTCCAAAGCAGAAATGTCCTATTGGTCTTCCAGTAAGTATGCCATCAACTTCTTCAATTTCTGAGCATAACACATGATCGAATCCTAAATAACTTGCAATAGGATTACATATCTGTGAAAGTGCTGATGATAAGATGACCGTTTCCGCATTATTACTTTTGTGATATTTAATTTCTTTGATTATTTCCGGTCTTATTTCCTTAACTATTTCTGATTCAAATATTGAATCAACCAGTCCCTTAAGTCTGTTTATTTCTGTTCCTTTTACCCATTCACCCATATTGTCGATGATCTTCATCGGATCACGAAGGTTGTATTTGTAAAAGAAAATATGAAGTATGCCGTTAAGTAAATCTCTTGTTTTCATCATGCCCTGACGATGTGCAGCCAATGCAATAATTTTTGAACTGTTGACCCTTAAAACAGTATCATCAATGTCGAAGACGGCAATGTATTTATTCTTTTTCAAAATAAGGTTTAATTTTTGTTAATCAAATGGTTAAGTAATGATTGCCCTTAGGGTTATATATCGCATTTATCGCATTTTTGATTATTTTAACCTCAAACTTAGATGCTTTGTACAATTCTCCGTCAACATGAAAATGTACCGCTTTTGTAAATTCAAGATTTACTTTTTCTGAACGATAATAATTAACGTATTTGTCTTCAGTATGTGTCCCTTTCGGCACCATCAGTAATATCCTGAACCTATTGAAAAGATTGATTTTCTTTACCATACAGATATCAAACAATCCGTCATTGGCAATTGCCTTTGGAGTAATGAAAAATCCGGCTGCATATCTTCTGCCTATCGAGATAGTATTCATAAAGCATTGTTCTTCATGACGATCATTGTCAGAAATTGCAATCATCTTTTGCTCTTTGAAAAAAAGTAATGTTTTGACAATGTGCCAAATATATTTATCCTTACCCCCTTTTCTGACAAGTTCACCTTCTCCGGTATAGTTCTGAGCAGCTACTTCTGCATCAAATCCCAACCCCATTCCATTAAAAAAGGGTACTCCGTTAGAAGATCCGGCATCAAGCTTCGTAATATTTTTTTCGAAGAAAATATCCCAGTGATTTTCTTCAAATCTGTTAGGAAAACCTAATATCTGTATGAAATCATTCCCCGTACCGGCAGGTATAACGCCTAAAACTACATCATTATTCCCAATCATCGTCCGGGCAATCTCATTTAAAGTACCGTCACCACCAACTGAAACAATGTATTTAGCACCATCTTTTATTGCCAATTCAGAAAGCTCTGTTGCATGACCCTTTCTTTCAGTGAATAATATGCTGGCACTTATTTTATGTTTATCTATTTCAGATTCTATTTTTGGAACTAAGGTCTTTGCATAATTATTTCCTGCAATGGGGTTAATTATGAACGCCCATTCTTTTATTTTTTCAGATGTCATTTGTTTTTTAAATATATGCTGATTCAATTACTTCTTTGACAGTTGATATTATTTCACTGTCATTTTTCTCCATTAATACACTCTTGTCTATTGGTTTATGAACAACGAGGTTTATTCTGGTGTTAAATTTTATATAGAATCTGTTTTTTGGTTTTAAATCATAAAACCCATTAAGGGTAACAGGAAGTATTTCAGCATCAGAAGCTCTTAGTACATGTATGAATCCTTTGTAAAAATTATTAATCCTCCCGTCCTTTGTTCTTGTGCCTTCAGGAAACATAGCAATTGTTAAACCCTGTGAGTTTTTTACAAGCTTGTCAATCATCTCTTTTGTATTTCTAAAATTTGCTTTTTGCATTGGAATGTAATCAATGCATTTCAAGAAATGACTGAAAATTGGAATCTTCATTAGTCTTTCACGACCAAACCACGATACTCCGGGACATAAAGCCATTATTGCCATTATGTCAAATAAACTGGCATGATTGGCTAAAAGTATATATTTCTTTTTCTTATCAAAATTTTCTATTCCGTAGATTTTTAACCTGGTTCCGGTAATAAGAAAAACGTTCTTTGACCAAAAACGAATAACTGCAAGTACAGCCCTTTTTTGATTAAAATATGATAAAATAATTGCTATAAGCACCATTATCGCAGTGAAAAGATATAGTACCGCATAGATCGGGATAGATATAACCAGGTAGATATATGCCCTCATTAATTTTTTAATTTTCCCTTTAGAGACACCGAAATTAAAAAAAATAATAATAATTGCTTAATTTCTATGCTATTTTTAGTTTATCACTCTTTTTCTTCAATAAAGAAAACCCGATGCTTAATCCTAGTACTATTATGATAAAATATAACGAATAGACAGATTCGTAGCCTATCTTATCAAGCCAGGAATGAAATAATAGCTTGAATCCAATGAAGACAAGCAGAAACGAAATGCCTGTTTTGAGGTAGTAGAATATTTTAACTACATGTACTAAAAGAAAGAAAAGAGACCTTAATCCAAGTATGGCAAATATGTTGGAAAAGAATACTATATATGGATTTTTAGTGACAGCAAAAATAGCAGGAATTGAGTCTGCGGCAAATATTAAATCGGTAAATTCAATAAATAATACAACTACTAATAACGGCGTTATAAATGTCTTTTTATCTTTTCTTATGAAAAAATTCTTTTCCACATATCTGGGATAAACATTAACCCATTTTGAAAGAAATTTTACTAACCAGTTGTTCTGTGGATCTATCTTTTCTTCAGAATGTCTTTTTACAAACATACTTATCCCGGTATATATCAGATAAGCCCCAAAAATCAGCATTATCCATTCAAACCTTTGTATTAGAGCCGACCCGGCAAAAATGAAGATAAATCTTAAAATTATGGCCCCTAATATTCCCCAAAGTAAAACCCTCTTATAATTTGATTGCTTTACATTAAATGCCGTAAGAATCATCAACATGACAAAAAGATTGTCTACCGATAATGTCTCTTCAATTAAATACCCCGTAAGATAATTAATGGAGAGAAATTTTCTGAATTGATATAGATTTTCCGCAAATGTTTCTCCTGTTAGCTTTAATTCGGGTGAATATTTATTTACAATATCCAATAATTCATTCGGCGTACTTATTCCATGTATTATTTCACCATAGAACCTTAAAAAAAGCGAAAATAAAAGAGATAGACTTATCCATATAAAACTCCAGATTCCGGCCTCCTTCAATGAAACTTCTTCTTTGTTTCTTCCAACTAAAAGAAGGTCAACAAGTAAAATCGTAATTACAAATATTATAAACAGCACCATGAAAATGGCTTCATTGCTTAATACCATACGTATTTCTTTTATTTATTTAACTAACGTTTATTTATACTTTTTGTTTAACTCCTGATTGCAAATACAAACATTTATATATTCAAATGAAATTTTTTATGCTTTCATGTATTAATTAACACCCGTTTTTAATATTTTTTTGATTTTCATGGTTTCATTTATCCCCCTATATTTCAATTTTTCTACTTTATTTTTGCACTGAATTTGTAAATTTTAACTTTTATGGGGAAGAGCTTTTTACTATTGTTAATAGTAGTATCTATTTTTTATTCCTGTGCCAAATCTCAGGAGTATACCGGTTTTAAAGTGTCAGGTCGCCATCTCTATGATAACTGTGGAGAAATGGTTATTCTTCGGGGTATAAGCAATCCAAATATCTGGTTTGAAAGGACAGGTAATACTCATTTTAAAGAAATTGAAAAGACAGGTGCAAATGTCGTTCGTATTGTTTGGCAAAGCAATGGTTCACCTTCTGATCTGGATAAAGCTATTACTAATTGTATTGATCTGAATATGATTCCAATGATTGAACTGCATGATGCTACAGGTGACTGGAGCAAACTGCAGCAATGTGTCAATTATTGGTTAAGAGATGATGTTGTTGATGTAATTCGTAAACATGAATCTTACCTGCTTGTCAATATTGCTAATGAAGCGGGAGATTATAATGTTACCGGATCAACTTTCAAAAATACTTATATAAATGCAATCACCTCATTGAGAAACGCAGGAATCAGAGTCCCCTTGATAATTGATGCAACCGACTGGGGAAAGAATATTAATATTCTTCAGTCACAAGGTCCGGCTATTGTTGAAGCTGATCCTGAACACAATGTCATGTTCTCAATTCATATGTGGTGGCCTAAAATGTATGGCTATACTGAACAAAGCATTGTTAATGAAATTCAGGAGTCAGTTAAGATGGGATTACCCTTAATTGTTGGTGAGTTTTCTCAAATGCATGGAGAATGTAATGACAATTTCATAAATGACAATAATTCAATAGCCTACAAAACAATTATCAGGGAATGTCAAAAAAATCAGGTTGGATATATTGCATGGTCATGGTTCGGTAATTGTAATTCTCTCTGGGATATGTCAACCTCCGGAACTTTTGAATCTTTATATGATTGGGGCCTTGAAGTTGCTGTTACTGATGAAAATAGTATTAAAAATACTTCTGTAAGACCTTACTCAATTGTAAATGGAAAATGTAATCCTCAATCTTCTGATGCTAAAGTTTTTAAAGATACAAAAGTCGCTTCTTTAAATATTAATCCTAATTATTCAACTAAAGAATTCAATATTAATTTTTCACTCGATAAAGAACAGAAAGTAGAATTATGCATTTTTAATAGTCAGGGTAAAAAAGTTTATACTTTGATTAATTCATTACAAAAGAAAGGGTATCATGCATTTATATATAATGCACTTGAATTACCTGCAGGTATTTATTTTTGTCGTCTTTCTGCCCATGGCTTTAATGAAACATTGAAAATGGTAGTTTTAAAATAGAGGTTTATTATATGCTTTTTTAAAGGGCGTCGCTTTCATTAGCGGTGTCCTTTTTTATTTCTTCATGATTTTCAGGATTTGGAATATTTTCAATTTGCGAGTTTTTCTCATCCATTAATTCAATATGTTCTTCTACTGCAGGTTCCCCTTCAGGTACAACTTTTTTTCTTTTTCTTAGCTTTATCTTCCGAAACCCTTTTCGTGGCCTGTAAATTACTCCAAGCGATAAACCGCATAATGCCATTTGAAACATTGTAAATATTATCCATAATACCAGCAAATGCTTTGTAATAGGGTATACTATATATTGATTTACCATCCCGCATGTTATTGCAATTCCAACCAGAGATCCATACATTATTCCGGTTGCTATGGTGTGTTTTTTCACAAATGCTGAATAAATAAAGACAAATATTAATGTGAAAATAAAATCAGCGATGTACGCAAATTTTAAAATTGCTTTATTGTCTTTTCTGAAAAGGTCCGAAATTTCTGCATAGCAATCACAAAGAAGCTCATTATGAACATAGTAACCAAAAACTTCGTATACTACATATACAATTAGAGTTGCTCTTATGAAACGTAAAAAATTCATATGTGGAAACTTTAAAACATTACCAAGTTAACAATTTTCTAAATGGTAATTAATAAAACTATCATGTTTTGTACATTTGCTGAAAATTAAATGTAATGTCAGTACACAAAGAAATAAAGAGGGTTACTACTCATGTGCTTTCTGAAATGAAGCTAAGGGGTGAAAAGATTTCCATGTTGACAGCCTATGACTATAGCATGGCGAAGCTTGTAGATCAGGCCGGTATAGATGTTATTCTTGTCGGAGACTCTGCCTCCAACGTTATGGCAGGAAATGAAACAACTCTTCCGATTACCCTCGATCAAATGATATATCACGGTAAATCTGTTGTTAAAGGGGTAAAAAGAGCTCTTGTCGTTGTTGATATGCCTTTTGGAACATATCAGGGAGATTCAAAAAAAGCAGTACGTTCAGCAATACGTATTATGAAAGAAACTCATGCTGACGCAATAAAGATTGAAGGTGGTAAGGAAATTATTGAATCGGTCAACAGAATACTTTCTGCAGGAATACCAATAATGGGACATTTGGGTCTTATGCCTCAATCTATTCATAAATATGGTACTTATGTTGTCAGGGCTCAACAGGATGAAGAAGCAAATAAGTTAGTCAGCGATGCCAGGTTATTGGAAGAAGCAGGTTGCTTTTCAATTGTACTTGAAAAAATCCCTGCAGATCTTGGCGAAAGAGTTGCTTCAGAATTGAAAATCCCGATTATTGGTATCGGAGCAGGTGGTGGTGTTGATGGACAAGTACTTGTGATTCATGATATGCTTGGTATTACGCAGGAATTTTCACCGCGCTTCCTTCGCAGATACCATAATCTTTCAGCTGAGATAATGGGAGCTGTAAAATCTTATGTCGATGACGTAAAATCAAGAGATTTTCCTAACGAAAAAGAACAATACTGATTTTCAGGAATTGTTGCTATTAATCCCTGAATCTTTTCAGCAGATCTTCGTATGCATCGATCCTTCTGTCACGGAGGAAAGGCCAAATCCTTCTTACCTCTTCCGATCTTTGCAGATTAATCTTTACAATAAGGGTTTCTTCTGTATCATTAGCTGCAATAGCAATAAATTCACCCTGAGGGCCGGCAACAAAGCTGTTTCCCCAAAAGTTTATTCCTGAAGAAGAAGAATCCGGTGAAGCTTCGAATCCAACTCTGTTTACGGCTATAACATGCAATCCGTTTGCTACTGCATGACCCCGCTGAATTGTTACCCATGCGTTTTTTTGTCTTTCTCTTTCTTCGACAGAATCATCCATATCCCATCCTATAGCAGTTGGATATATTAAAATGTCAGCTCCGGCAAGTGCCATCATTCTTGCTGCTTCAGGATACCACTGATCCCAGCATACCATAACCCCCAGATTTCCAACCGATGTTTTTATCGGATGAAATCCCATATCACCAGGAGTAAAATAAAACTTTTCATAAAAGCCCGGATCATCAGGTATATGCATTTTTCTATATTTGCCTGCTATTGAACCATCTTTTTCAAATACCACAGCTGTGTTGTGATATAGTCCGGTTGCCCTTTTCTCGAAGAGTGATGTTACTAGAACAATATCGTGTTTTTCTGCAAGCTTGCCGTAAAACTCTGTTGAAGGTCCGGGTATCGTCTCGGCCAAATTGAAATTATCTACATTTTCTGTCTGACAGAAATATAAACTGTTATGAAGTTCCTGAAGAACAATGAGCTCAGCCCCGTGATGTGAACAATGAGCAATATTGTGAGCAAGTCTGGCCTTGTTATCTTCAATCGACGGAGTGTTTGATTGCTGTATCAGTGCTACTTTCATATTCGGGAATAATTAATTTAAAGTTTTAATTTCATTATCAAATATAGTCATTTTCTGAATTTTTATTATCAGGATATTGCATTGTAATACAATGCAGCGAGCCATGCTGTCTTATCAACACAGAACAATCGACAGGAACAATTTTTCTTTCGGGAAATGCTTCTTTGATTGCAACAAGGGCTTCTTTATCTGTATTGCAATTATAAACAGGAAATAAAATTGCTTCATTTATTATTAGAAAATTTGCATAGGTTGCAGGCAATCTGTGCCCATCATCAGGATCAAAAACCGGAGTTGCCATTGGCAAAGCGACCAGATTATAAGGAGAACCATCCATCTGCCTGAATGAAAGAAGCTCTTCTTCCATGCTTTTTAATTCATCATAGTGTTCGTCGTTTTCATCGGAACACTTTACGTATGCAATTGTATTTGCTGAACAAAACCTGGCCAGAGTATCGATGTGACTATCAGTGTCATCTCCTGCGAGATAACCGTTTTTTAGCCATAGTATTCTGGTTGCTCCAAAAACACTCTTCAGAAATTCTTCAATATCAGACTTTGATAGATTATCATTCCTGTTTTCTGAAAGGAGGCATTGTTCAGTTGTCAATATTGTACCTCCACCATCCGATTCTATACTTCCTCCTTCAAGTACGAACCCATTGGCATCAAAATATTCGTAACCTTGAAATGCATTCTGAGCAAAAAGTTTTTTTGTAATCAAGTTATCCTTTTCGGCATTGAATTTCTTTCCCCAACCGTTGAAGCAGAAATCTTTAATAACCGGATTGCCATTTTCCCAAACAGTAATTCCCCCGTGATCACGTGCCCAGGTGTCATTTGAATCAATGAAGAAAAAAGATATATTGTTGTAATATTTACTGTTAATCATTAATTTAACTTTCAAGATATCTCGACAAACTATGATGAGTTTCTGTCGGCAGGCAATTTCTTCAGCTATATTGACAAAGCATTTTTCTACTTCTTCAAGGATGTAATTCCAATCAGTTTCCTGATGAGGCCATGTCAATTGAATAAAAGCTTGTTTATGCCATTCTGATGGCAAAAATGTATTGTTGTTTTCCATTTTTTATTAATGATAAGCGAAGATAATAATTTCGAAAGACTTTTTTTTAATACGATTTTGACACACCTGATTCTTACTTCATTCTTACTAAATTCGAACCAAATACCATAAGGGAGGCATGCTTATGGTATTTGGTTAGAATTTGGTAAGAATTTGGTTACTATTTGTCCTACCTTAAAATTGGTATACAATTTTTTTAAATAGCAACCAAAATTTAGGAATGGAGTTAAAATTTTTATAAAAAACTTTGATATGTTAATTAAAAATTTGAATTGAATAAATAAATCAAGTATTTTTATTGAAAATGAAAAACCCATGAATTCTGGAATTTTATTTGGCAGTAAAATATTGGACGTCGTGTTTGTTTCAATGTTTGTTGCTCAGTTTTATAAGCTGATAAGCTCAGTCTTCAAGTATAAGAGAATAGTATGGTCACGATTGTGGGAAACTGGAGGAATGCCCAGTTCTCATTCTTCATCGGTTACTGCACTTACAACTGCTGTAGCAATTACTCAGGGTACTGACAATATTGCTTTCCCTATTTGTGTGGTTTTTGCAATAATAGTTATGCATGATGCTTCAGGAATCAGAAGGGCTGCTGGCGAACAGGCTGAGGTGATTAATAAACTAACTGACTTTTTCAACAACTCTTTCGGTAAGAGATTCAATAATGAAAAACTTAAAGAATTACTCGGGCATAGCAGATCTGAAGTATATGTCGGTGCTATTCTGGGTGTAGCTATTGCATTCATTATGAGGCAGTATCTTTTAGGATAATTTTTCAAAAATTCTACTTGAATTTTCCAATTAAAAAGTTTAGCTTTAATGAAGTTGCCTATTCAAACATTCTGTTTATTATGAGAAAATCTAACCTGTTGAACACTATTAAATTCAGATTTACTTTCTTGATTATTACAATTTCTCTTTTGTTGTATTTTTTCATTGTAACATTTGTAATTATAAGGTTCAGAAAAGAATCGGTTGAAAAGGCACGATTGTTAACAGAAAATCTGGCAAGAAATTATGCCAATATGGCGACTGCTGACCTAAATGTCGACATGAACCTTTGCCGGGGTATGAGTCTGGCCTTTGAGTCAAACTGTAAGAACGGGAGACCTGGCGATGTTAATTTTTATAAGGAGATGTTGAAAAATGTGGCTGTTGAAAACAATGATATATATGCAGTATGGGTAAACCTTGAGCTGAGTACTATCAATCCGGAATGGGGGAAAAATTACGGAAGACAAAGGTTTACTCTTGTTACATTAAAGGGTCAGGAAAGTTTTATTTCCGAACAGCTTAACCTTGAAGGCGATGATCCGGAATCAGATTATTTCAAGTTGAAGAAATCGAAAATATTTGAATTTAGTGAACCTTATTTCGATTCATACGGTACAGACCCCAGGATTTATCTAATGTCAAGTGTATGTTCTCCTATTTTGAATGAGAATGGTAATTTTATTGGTCTTTCTGGCTTTGATTTCTCACTCGACCGGCTTGCTCCTTTTGTCGAACAACTAAATCCTTACAAAGGAACAGTGGCAACAGTAGTTTCAAATAAAGGAATTGTAGTTGCTCATCCTGATAAAAAGCTTGTAATGAAAAGTATTGATGAAGTTTTGCCAGAGGTAAGCAGCATGTTGTCTTCAGTTGAAAAAGGAGAAAATAAATCATTTGATCATATTTTCAGGGGAGATAAATATTTTGTTGCTATGGCCCCGATAAAACTAAGCAAGAGCATAACTCCCTGGTCATTAATATTGCAAATTCCTCAGAAATCAGTTCTTTCAACTGTTAATTCAACAATTTTATTTACTGTAATCATTTGCTTAATGGGGTTGTTTGTTTTGGGAGGTATTATTTATTATCTGACAAGAAGGATAGAAAAACCTTTGAAACAATGCATTAGTTTTGCCGCTGAAGTTGGTGAAGGCAAGTTGTCTGAGAACTTAAAAATTGACAGTAAGGATGAGATTGGAGAAATGGCAGATTCACTCAATAATATGGCTGACCATTTGAGAGCTATTGTTGGTAGTATTTCAGAAGGTGCAACTTTGTTATCTAAAACTTCAGTTAAGCTTGCTCAAAGTTCTGCAGAGTTATTAAGTGTGTCTGACGAACAGGAACATTCAAGCTCAAATGTAGAAAGATCAGTAAATGAGTTATCCGGGTATATAAACAAAAGCACATGTGATTCTGAAATAGCAGCTGAATTATCTGATAAGACTACTCAAAATGTTGTGTTGAGTTCTGATAAATTTCACTTATCGGATAAGTCAATACAAGTTATATCCGAGAAAATCAAGATAATTGATGATATTGCCTTTCAGACTAATATACTTGCCCTAAATGCAGCAGTAGAGGCCGCGAGGGCAGGTGATTGGGGAAGAGGTTTTGCTGTTGTTGCCGGAGAAGTAAGGCGATTGGCAGATAGCAGTAAAAATGCTGCCGATGAAATAATGAAGCTGGCTTCAGAGACTCAGCAAAATAGTTCAGAAGCCGGTGAAACACTCGATATTACTTTTTCGTTAATTGGGAAATACTCTTCAATTGTCGATGAAATTCATAAAAATGCATTGATTCAAAATGATCGAATATCCGAAATAACAGAATCTGTTGACAGATTGAAAAGTATGTCTCACAGCAATACTTTGCATGCTGCTGATATAGATCAGTTTGCCACTGAGCTTAAAAATCAGTCAGAAAAATTAATGAATCTCGTACTTAAATTCAAAAAGTAATAAACAAGTATTACCGGGAATATAAATTTCTAATTAAATATGCATTAGTAATAAAATTAAGGTTTATTTTAGAACTTTTTATTTGAAATCTTAGTCATTAAAAGCATTTTAGAGTGAGGACGTGCATTCTTTTTTCTTTAATATTTTTTTCTATATCCACTTTTGGAGATAATTCCGAAAGACTTAGTTGTAGGTTTCAGAAGCTTTTCCTGACAGTCGACATGGTTGCATGGAGGAAAGTGGTTGATAGTCTGCACTATTCGAAACTTACACAACAGGAAGAAGAGGTTCTTTTGTATGGTGAATATGCTCTTATCGGTTGGCTGATCGGGAAAAACAGGAAAGAGGAAGCCAAAAGATATACTGATATGTTTGAGATGAGAATTAATAAAGGACTAAAGAACAATCCAAATTCAGCTACTTTACTTGCTTTTTATGCCGTTTATTCGGGTTTCAGAATAGGCATTACACCTACAACCGTTTTTTCAATGGCTAATAACAATTTCTCATATGTAAATAAGGCACTGCAACATAGAAAAGGGGAGCCTTTACCTTTGGTAGAACAAGCCAATTCTTTATATTACAGACCATACTTGCTTGGTGGAGACAAGAAAAAAGCCCTGGAATTGTATCAGGAAGCTTTCGATATTTATGAGAAATCAGGAAAGTGTAATTGGATGTTTTTGAATCTCGGTGTAAGGATTGCTCAGATACATACTCAATATGGTCAATGGCAAAAGGCTGAAAATTTGTATTTAAAGTTATTGAAAATAGAACCCGGCTTTCAATGGGTAAGGGATGAACTTTTGCCAGATTTGAGATCGGGAAGGCCTAAAAATGTTATGGGGGATACTTTCAAATAGTTGGTAATCAGTTCAAATAAAAAATTATGTGGAGGGGCTTGATTTATATTATTTTGATTTTATTGATAGTTGGGTGTAAGGTAGCTAAAGAACAGCCCGGAATGCCCAAAGACTATCACCCTGTTTTTGATCAGACAAATAAGCAATACGTAAAAACTCCTTCATTAAAAGGGGTGAAGCTTGACTCTGTTGTAAAGGTGTGGTCGAATATTCAGGAAAACAGAGTTGAAATATTAGATTCTATCCTGATATACAACGATATGGATTTTATAGAGGGAGATTTGCTTGTTGATGTTGAACTAATTAATGAGAAACCTCCTACCATAGATACTTTCATGGTTGTTAAGGGTTTTAAGTTTAATCCAGAGCTTATAAATACCTTGTTCCCTATACTTGCCGATTCTTTAAAAGCTGAAATAGCAAAGAGTAAAGATTCAATAGGAATTCAAAGTCAGGATATTGAAAATTCCGATTCACTAATGACCTCCGGTAATAAAACTGATAGTTTGTTATTGGCTGTGACTGATACTATTCCTGATTCGCTCTTGAAAGTAATCAGTGAGCATGAAAAATTTCTTACCAGAGAGCAGATTAAAGCCGATACTAAAAGAGATTTACTTGATGTTGATATAATTCTTGATGACCTTATCAAAGAGACAAAATGGAAGCTATATGATTCTATTCAATTAAATGCTGATTATACAGGTTTTTATAATGACTCTTCGGTTTATATTTCAGGAGATACCCTTATAACAGAGGTATTCGACTCTACAAAGATAATTCCTCAGCTGCCATTCAATAAGTTATGTAAGGAAAACAAGTCGAAGTATGTATCTTACGAAAAACTTGATCACAAAGATGAAGTAGTTTTTATAAGGTTCTACGATAAATTTGAAGATGTCTTTCTTGAAATGGTGAAAGTACAGGGGGGAGAGTTTAAGATGGGCAGCAACGAATTCGATGAAGATGAAAGACCTGCTATGAATATTGATGTGTCTGGGTTCATGATTAGTAAGCATGAAATTACAAATCAGCTTTTTGTTTTCTTTCTTAATTTCATGGGATGTGACACATTAGGACAGGTAGAAGGTTACTATGCAATAAACCTTGAATCACCTGATACAAAAATTAAGTGGGATAAGTATTCAAAAAAATTCTTTGTCCTGACCGGATATGAAGACTACCCGGTTGTTAATGTAACATGGCAGGGTGCCCAGATTTTTTGCAGTATTCTGAATGGTAAACTTCCTTCTGAAGCAGAATGGGAATATGCAGCACGGGGAGGGGTATATGCAATCAGATATTATACGGGAATTGATAAAAGTGACTTTGAATATGAATATCGTTTTGCTGGAGGAAATATAATGGCTGAAAGGGGTTGGTTTGTTGATAATTCCTATGGCAGGACGCATAAGGTTGGAATGTTAAAACCTAACCAGCTTGGAATTTTTGATATGTGTGGAAATGTATGGGAATGGTGCTACGATAAATATAATAAGGATTTTTACAAAGTAAATAATGACAGCCATGATCCTGAATGTTTATCGGGACCACCTGTAAGAATCAACAGGGGAGGTAGTTGGAGCAATGATGCTATTTATTGCAGGATTACTAACCGAAATTATTTGTCTCAAACAGAATGTAATCCATATTTGGGATTCAGATTAAAAAGAAAATTGTAGAATAAAGTGTAATATTTAGAAGCATTTTTGTTAAATTAGGTCTTTGAAAATAATAGATAGATTGTTTTTATAATGTTTAACTTCTAAAAACTAAAAAGTCATGTCAAAAGATCAGAACATCAAAAAGGATCATACAAAAAAAACTGCTGAAAAGAGTTTGAAGGAAAAACGTGCAGCCAAAAAGGCAAAGCATGACAGCAAAAAGAATGATTGACATTCTTAAGAAATGAAAATAAATGTAAAGGTGTCTCAGCTTT
Source organism: Prolixibacteraceae bacterium (assembly GCA_017998095.1). The sequence goes on from JAGODU010000003.1 coordinate 39,521, forward strand.
ATTAGAATTAAGGCTTTGGCACTTTTTTTTATAAATGAAACCATGAAAGACAAGCAAATTACTTTTGGAATTATTGGTGCAGGTATGATTGCAGAAAAGCACATAATTGGATTGAAAAAGACAGGAAATGCAATCATTAAATGGATAGCCCGTTCAGATAAATCAAAATTGCCGGAAATACAGGATAAATATGAAATTCCTTTTGGAACAGTAGATTACAGGGATATACTCAATGACAATGAAGTTGATGCAGTAGTAATAACAAGTCCTCCCGGAATGCATTACGAAATGTTTAAAGAAGCTGTAAGATATGGAAAGCATATATTACTTGAAAAGCCGGCGGCAATAAAAAGAGAACATCTTGAAGAAATGGTTGCATTGGCAAATAAACATCCGGAGCTGATTATAAGTGATTGTTCATCGAGACATGCAAGGCTTCAGCCTAAATACAAAAAAGTAAAGGAAATAATTGAATCTGGCAGGCTGGGAGAGATTTATTTCATACACCATAATTCTGTTGCCAGGCAATCAAGGCCTGGAATAGAATATCACCCTTCTGCAAAGTGGTTTCTTAATAAGGAAATAGCCGGCGGTGGTGTTCTTTTCGACTGGGGAGTTTACGATTTGTCATTTCATTTGGGAGTTTTGGGTGATAAGCCTGAGCTTAATGACTTCAACCTTCTATTCATGAAAAGCGGTCTTGATAAAAAAGATCCGGGTACTGAAATATTTGATGTAGAAGAACACTTTGCTGTTTGCATGGATATGAGTGGTGGATTAAAATATTATTGGGAGCATGCCACAAATGCAAATATGGAAGCAGAAAATGAGACAAGAATATACGGTACCAGGGGAGGGATAAAGCTTTCATTTTGTTCATGGGAGAAGAATACGATTGAGTTTTTTGATGTTGAGGATGAAGGACGGGGAAAAGCACGAAAAGAAGTGTATGAAATCGACATGAGCATGCAGGAAGACAATGATGAATTATCTGCTCATTTTGTTAAGGTTTTGTTGGGTGATGAGGAGTTGCAAATGCCACTTGCTCTTGCAGCCAAACATCTGGATATCATTTATAAAATTTACGAAAAAGCAGGCAGGTAATTGCTAGCTGTAAAGTCAGTTAACAAATTGCACCACCTTTTGAAACATTCTGAACCGTAAATTTTTCTCCGGGGAGATTTTGATTGCTAATTAATTAGGGAAACTGTCTTAAATTTGAAATCAATCAAATCAATTCATTTAATATATGAGAAAAATAGGTTTAATAATTACATTAGTTTTATTCGGAATAATACATCTGAATACTGTTTTTGCTCAGGATGGAGTAATACAGATTACAGGCAAGTCGAATATTCCGAATTGTCCTGAATGGTCACACAATGCGGTTTTCTATCAAATATATCCGCAGACCTATTATGATACCAATGGTGATGGGATAGGAGATCTGAACGGGATAATTGAAAAGATGGATTATATTAAAAGTCTGGGAGTTGATGCAATATGGCTGAATCCGTTTTTTGAATCCCCATTCCGTGATGCGGGTTATGATATTTCGGATTATTATAAAGTAGCTCCCCGTTATGGTACAAATGACGATGCTAAGCGACTTTTTGAAGAAGCTCACAAAAGGGGAATTAAGGTAATATTTGACTGGGTAATCAGCTATACTTCAATTGATCATCCATGGTTTAAGGAATCAGCAAAGCAAGAGCCTAACAAATATTCAAACTGGTATATCTGGACAAATAATACATGGGTAAATCCACCTGATTCATATAAAGATTCATTTATAAAGGGATATAGCAGAAGAAACGGGCAGTTTATGCGTAATTTTTACTGGAGTCAGCCGGCATTGAATTTTGGATTTACCAAACCGGAAGAACCCTGGATGTTACCTGTGAATCATCCCGATATAATGGCAATGAGAGAAGAACTCAAGAACGTCTTAAGGTTTTGGATGGATATGGGAGCTGATGGTTTTAGGGCTGACATGGCAGGAGCCTTAGTGAAAAATGCAAATATTTCAGGTAATGATCAGTTTTTTAATGCAAGAGATGAAGGAACAAAACAATTCTGGCAGGAAATCAGGCAGCTTATGGATAAGGAATATCCAGGCTCATTTATGGTTGCAGAATGGTCAGGACCAAAGGATGCACTGGATAATGCTTTCCATACCGACTTCTTTCATTGGTTTCAGGGCTACAATGATTTAACACAAAAAGAAAGTTGGCGAATATTGAATGGTTATTCAGAAGGTCACAGTTTCTTCGATAAAGAAGGAAAAGGAAATATCATGAAATTCCTTGACAGCTATATGGAGCAATATCTTGCAACAAAAGATAAAGGTTACATTACAATTCCAATGGGTAATCATGATAATGCAAGGATTAATGTTAACCGATCCTATAAGGAATTGGAAATGATTTATGCTTTTGGACTTACTATGCCCGGTATACCATTTGTATATTATGGCAATGAGATTGGGATGAGGCAATTGTATAATATGCCAAATGTAGAAGGGGCATATCCTCCGCGTTCAGGAAACAGAACTCCAATGCAATGGGCTAAAGGTAAGAACCTTGGTTTTTCGACAGGGAATCCTGAATCGCTTTATATTCCTGTTGATAATGCTTCAGATGCACCAACTGTAGATGTTCAGGAAAAAGATCCGAATTCTTTATTGAATAAATTCAGAAAATTAGTTGATTTGAAAGGTAAAGAAGCTGCATTGACCGCATATGCTGAGTTTGTTCCTGTATATGCTAAGGAAAATTCTTATCCGTTTGTTTATTCAAGGGCAAGTGGCAATGAAGTAATTCTGTGTATTTTTAATCCTGCAGACAGGGCAGAGAAAGCAAATTTTAAGCTAAATATTAAAACTAAAGGTTTTACCTTGCTTTCAGGCGATGAAATTAAATTAAAGGTTAAAGGTGATGATTATACAATTGAAACTCCACCTATAAGTTATGCGATATATAAGTTGAAACTATAAAAAAAAGCTGTCATACGACAGCTTTTTTTTTATTTGTATTCATCCCATGATTTGACAGTAAGGTCTTCAATATTGTATTTGCAGAAAGCATAAATAAATGAACTGGCAACACGGGCGTTGGTAATCAAAGGTATGTTATAGTCAATTGCATTTCTACGGATACGATATCCATTGCTCAATTCTCTGGTTGTATGATCTTTAGGTATATTAATTACAAGATCAAGTTTCTTTTCCCTAATGTATTCATTAATATTTGGTCTAGAATCTTCTTCGTCAGGCCAGTGAATCAGCGAACATTTAACATTGTTGTCTCTCAAAAAGCGGTAAGTACCATCAGTAGCATAAATATTGAAGCCTTTTTGAGCAAGCAGTGCTGCGGGTTTAAGTAATTCTACTTTTGATTTGGCAGGACCTGAAGAAATGAGTATGTTTTTCTTTGGGATTCTGTATCCGACTGAAAGCATTGATTTTAAAATCGCTTCATAGAAATTATCTCCCAAACAAGCAACTTCACCTGTAGAACTCATATCTACGCCAAGAACAGGGTCTGCATTAAGCAGGCGATGAAATGAAAACTGGGGAGCTTTTACACCCACGTAATCAAGTTCGAACAACGATTTATCGGGTTTTGAATAAGGTGCTCCAAGCATGACCTTTGTTGCAAGTTCAATCATATTAATTTTCATGACCTTTGAAACAAAGGGGAAGCTTCTGGAAGCCCTGAGGTTGCATTCAATAACCTTAATATCATTGTCTTTAGCAAGGAGCTGCATGTTAAACGGTCCGGTTATTTCAAGTCCTTTAGCAACTTTTCTTGATATCTTCTTAATTCTTCTTATTGTTTCTACATAAAGCTTTTGCGGAGGGAAAACGATAGTTGCATCGCCGGAGTGAACTCCTGCAAATTCAACATGTTCTGAAATAGCATAAGCAACAATTTCGCCTTTATCTGCAACTGCATCAATTTCTATTTCCTTAGCTTGTTCTATAAATTCTGATACAACAACCGGGTGTTCTTTTGAAACATTTGCTGCCAGGGTTAAGAAATGTTCAAGCTGATCTTTATTGGAAACAACATTCATGGCAGCACCTGAAAGAACGTAAGAAGGACGTATCAGAACAGGGAAGCCGACTTCATCAATGAATTTATGTACTTCACCAATTGTTGAAAGTTCTTTCCATCGGGGCTGATCAACACCGAGTGCATCAAGCAGGGATGAAAATTTCTGACGATCTTCTGCATTATCAATTTTTACAGGAGAAGTTCCAAGAATATTAACTCCCTGGTTATGCAGTTTCATTGCAAGGTTGTTGGGTATTTGACCTCCGGTAGAGACAATAGTGCCCATAGGCTGCTCAAGGTCAATAATATCCATTACTCTTTCAAAAGAAAGTTCATCGAAATAAAGGCGGTCGCAGTTGTCATAATCTGTACTGACGGTTTCAGGATTATAATTAATCATTATTGAGCGGTAGCCTTCCTTGCGAACAGTATTAACAGCATTTACACCGCACCAGTCGAATTCTACGGAAGAACCAATTCTGTATGCCCCTGATCCAAGAACTATAACTGATTTATTATCATGTTGGAAGTCAACATCATTTTCTACACCATTGTATGTTACATACAGGTAATTTGTTTGAGCAGGATATTCTCCGGCAAGAGTATCAATTTGCTTTATAAAAGGTGTTATACCTCTTTTTTTACGATATTCCCTTACTGCTAATTGCCCTGCAAACATTCCTGAAATAGTTGGTTTTAAAACCATTCTGGCTATTTGGAAGTCTGAATATCCAATTTTTTTGGCTTGAATAATTATTTCATCGGGAATTTCTTCCAATGAATTAAAACTTCTTAAAGTACAGCGCATTTTATAGATTCCTTCAAGTTTTTGAAGAAACCATTTATCAATTTTTGTTTTTTCGTAAATATCATCGACAGTGTAGTCGTTGTGAAATGCTTCTGCAATTGCAAATATACGACGGTCGGTAGGATTAATGAGTTCTTCTTCAATGGCTTCAATTGTTATCTCTTCTCTGTTGCCAACGAAACCATGCATGCCCTGACCAATCATTCGGAGACCTTTCTGAATGGCTTCTTCAAAATTTCGTCCTATGGCCATAATTTCACCGACAGATTTCATTGAACTGCCAATTTGTTTAGATACACCTACAAATTTGCTTAAATCCCAGCGGGGAATTTTACATACAACATAATCGAGAGCAGGTTCAAAACATGCTGTTGTTACTTTAGTAACTGAATTTTTAAGTTCATGAAGCCCGTAACCCATACCAAGTTTAGCTGCCACAAAAGCAAGAGGATAACCTGTAGCTTTTGAAGCCAGAGCAGATGAGCGGCTTAATCGGGCGTTTACTTCAATAACCCTATAGTCTTCAGAAAAAGGATCAAGAGCAAACTGAACATTACATTCGCCAATAACACCTATTCGGCGAATTATGCGAATGGATAATTCTCTTAGTTTATTATATTCTTTATTTGAAAGAGTTTGTGAAGGAGCAACGACAATACTTTCACCTGTATGTATTCCCAAAGGATCAAAATTCTCCATATTACAAACAGTAATACAATTGTCGTATATATCACGTACAACTTCATACTCAACTTCTTTCCATCCTTTTATTGATTCTTCAACAAGTATTTGTGGTGAGTATGAAAATGCATTGGCAGCCCGTACTTCAAGCTCTTCCATATTTGAACAAAAGCCTGAACCAAGTCCACCGAGAGTATATGCAGCGCGGATAATAATTGGGAAACCGATAGTCTCTACAGCTTTCTTTGCCTCTTCCATGTTTTGGCAGGCAATACTAGCCGGAGTACTTACATCTATACTTTTAAGAATTCGGGCAAAGATGTCACGGTCTTCAGTGTCAATAATTGATTGAACAGGAGTACCAACGACTTCAATATTATATTTTTCAAGAACCCCTGATTCAAACAAAGCAACGCCGCAGTTTAGAGCAGTTTGTCCCCCAAAAGCAAGCAGAATACCCTGTGGTTTTTCCTTTTTAATAACTTCTTCGACAAAGAAAGGAGTAACAGGAAGGAAATATATTTTATCGGCAATTTCGTCGGAGGTTTGGATAGTTGCAATATTGGGATTAATAAGAATAGTTTCCACCCCTTCCTCTTTGAGGGCTTTTAAAGCCTGAGAGCCGGAGTAGTCAAATTCGCCGGCTTCCCCTATTTTGAGGGCACCTGAGCCGAGAACTATTGCTTTTTTTATATGTGATTTGAAATTTTCCATTGCTGCTTATTTTTTAGATCTGTTTTTCCTGATGTTTTCTACAAAATCGTCGAAAAGAAATTCGGTGTCGACAGGTCCGCTGGAAGCTTCAGGGTGAAACTGAGCGGAAAAGAAAGGTTTTGATTTATGGCGAATACCTTCATTAGTATTATCATTTACATTAATAAACAATGGTTCCCAATCTTCAGGAATTGTATCATTGACAATAGCATAGCCATGATTTTGGGAAGTAATAAAGCAGCGATTAGTACCTGCCAGAAGAACAGGCTGATTATGACTGCGGTGTCCGTATTTAAGCTTGTAGGTATCAGCGCCTGCGGCACGGGCAAGCAATTGATTGCCAAGGCATATGCCCATTATTGGTTTATTGTCTTTTATAGCTTCCCTGATATAACTGACTGTCACATCGCACATTGCAGGATCACCGGGGCCGTTTGAAAAAAAGAGTCCGTCATAATCTTCATTTAAATAATTATAATTCCATGGGACTCTTTTAACTTTCACACCCCTGTTAATAAGGCAGCGAATTATATAATTTTTAACCCCGCAGTCTACAAGTATTACATTCATATCTCCATCCCCGTATGTTTCAACCTTATCTGTACTTACTTTTGCTACAAGGTTTTCAATATTTGGATCATAAAATTCAATCGGATCATCTTCGAACTCAATTTTACCTAAAAGAGAACCTTTTTCACGAAGAACTTTAGTTAATGCTCTGGTATCTACATCAAATAGTCCTGGTACTCCGTTATCACGAAGCCATTCTCCTAAACTTTTTACTGCATTCCAGTGACTATATTCAAATGAGTAGTCGGAAATAATCAATCCGGATATTTGAATTTTATCCGATTCAAAGAAATCATGAATTCCATTACTTACTGATTCAGTTGGAACTCCGTAGTTGCCGATCATGGGGAAAGTAGAAACAAGAATCTGACCACAATATGAAGGGTCAGTAAGACTTTCCGGATATCCTACCATTGCAGTATGAAAAACGACCTCTCCTGCAATCGATTTTTCACAACCAAATGACTTACCTGTAAAAACAGATCCATCTTCTAAGATTAGTTTTACTTTTTTCAATGCTCCTTGTTTTATCATTTCTTATATAAAAAAAATGCGTTTATCTGATTGAACAGTTAAACGCATTTGCTGCTTTTAAAAATCTCTTTTTTAAATATTTTGTCTCTCACTGAGTTTGCAATTTTAATTACGAAGCAAAAATAATAAACTTTTATAGAAAAATATTGGATACATAATTTAAATGAATATTTTTGCATCGAATTTGAATAATTATACATAAACCAAATGAAAGCGCGGTTACAAAGACAGGTTGCAATTCGCAATGTAATAAACCAAAACACTGTTACTAGCCAGGAGCAATTGCTAATGTTATTAAAACGTAAAGGATTTGAAATGACTCAGGCAACATTGTCAAGAGACATAAAAGCTTTAAAGATAATTAAGACTCCCGATTCATTCGGGAAGTATATTTATATGCTACCTAAGGATATGAACCCAATTGAAAATATTGGATTAAGGGAGGAAGCGAAATATTTGGCAGATGGATTTGTTTCAATTGATTTTTCATCAAACATTGCAGTTGTAAAGACAAGACCAGCATTTGCAAGTTCAATAGCTTCTCTGATTGACGGAGTTAAGTCATTTGAAATATTAGGTACAATTGCCGGAGATGATACTATATTTTTAGTATTAAGAGAAGGAGTTGAAAGAGAAGATGTTATTTATTTTTTAGAGGAGATAATGCCTAACATTAAAGGAAAAATTGTTTAAGGAGAGAGGAATGAAAGAAATTGATGAAGTAAAGGTAGTGGTTGCTGATGAAAGTCACATTAAGTATGTAGATGAAATAAATGATACTATACAGCAGGCATCAATAGCTCGGGGGACAGGTATTGCACGTCGTACTTTTGAGTATATCGCGGATAAAATGAAAGAGGGAAAAGCAATAATTGCTTTGGATGGTGAAAAGTTTGCAGGCTTTTGCTATATAGAATCATGGGGGCACAATAAGTATGTAGCCAATTCCGGATTAATTGTTGTACCCGAATATCGTGGGGGAGGTTTAGCTAAAAGAATTAAAAAGACAGCTTTTGAACTTTCAAGGGAAAAATTTCCTGATGCAAAAATATTTGGTCTTACAACTGGTTTGCCTGTAATGAAGATAAATTCAGAACTTGGATACAAACCTGTTACCTTTTCTGAACTCACAGACGATCAGGAGTTCTGGAAAGGTTGTCAAAGTTGTGTTAATTATGATATATTAATTCGTACTCAAAGAACAAAATGTCTTTGTACAGCAATGATATATGATCCTAAATGGGAACAGAAAGAAGAAATTGAGGAGGTAAAAAAAGAAGAAAAAGAAGATAAGTTTGCATTATTTAAGAATTGGCTTAAACGTAGTCATAATAAGGGATACGAGTCTTCTTTAATATCGAAATTGAAATTATTTAGAAAGCAATGATAATATAATGGTGCCGCTGTTTCCAATGGCTGGTAATTCGCAATTTCATAAATCAGTTGTATTGATAAAATTGCATTTTTTCAACGTGTAATTGGTTTTCTATTATAATGCAATACAATACTTCATTGGTATTTGGGTTAGTAAATTTTTTTAATGCGGCACCATTTTTTTAATATGATTTTACAATTAATAATATTAATAATCAGCATCAAATACTCAAAAAAAAAAGTTCATTCCTTATATTTGGAATATTAATTATTTAAAGACTTTAGATACTAAAAGAAATAGTATTATATAATACATATTTATAATAATTATGAAAAACAATAAAGTTGTTTTAGCCTTTAGTGGCGGATTGGATACTTCATTTTGTGCAATGTATCTGGCAAAAGAAAAAGGTTTGGAAGTTTATACTGCAATAGCCAATACAGGCGGGTTTTCGGAAGAAGACCTGAAAATTATTGAAGAAAAGGCATATAGATTAGGTGCTAAAGGTCATGTGTCGATAGACGTAACAGAAAAATATTATAATCAAAGCATACGATATATGGTGTTTGGGAATGTATTGCGAAATAATACATATCCTATATCTGTTAGTTCTGAAAGGATATTTCAGGCAATTGCAATTATTCAGTATGCAAAAGAAATAGGAGCGGCTTATGTTGCACATGGAAGTACCGGTGCTGGAAATGATCAGGTAAGGTTTGATCTTACTTTTGAAGTTCTTGCTCCTGAAATAAAAATACTCACACCAACAAGAGATCTTGAGCTAACACGGGAATATGAAATTAATTATTTGAAACAACATGGATTTGAAGCTGATTTCAAAAAAATGGAGTATTCAATTAATGCCGGATTGTGGGGGACAAGTATTGGTGGAAAAGAAACTTTGAAATCTGAAAAGACACTACCTGAATATGCTTATCCAAGTCAGCTTGTTGAAAAAGATGAAAAGGAAATAACAATTGAATTTGAAAAAGGTGAAATTTCAAGAGTTAATGATAAAAAATATACTAACCCTGTAGATGCTATTCGAGAAATAAACCAATTGGCCTCACCATTTGCGATCGGCAGAGATATGCATATTGGCGATACAATTATTGGAATTAAAGGAAGGGTAGGTTTTGAAGCGGCTGCACCGATGATTATTATAAAAGCTCATCAAATGCTTGAAAAACATACATTGACTAAATGGCAACAGTATTGGAAAGAACAGCTCAGTAATTGGTACGGTATGTTTTTACACGAAGCTTTGTATCTGGAACCGGTAATGAGGGATATTGAAAAATTCCTTGAGAATTCACAACAAAATGTAAATGGTAAAGTTTTTATAAAGCTCAGACCATATAACTTTCAGCTCATAGGTGTAGATTCTCCAAATGACCTTATGAAGTCGGATTTTGGTGAGTATGGAGAAATCAATAAAGCATGGTCAGCTGATGATGTAAAAGGGTTTACTAAAATTCTTGGAACCCAACTTAAAATATTCAATGCTGTAAATAAGAATTTTGAAAAATAAAAAATGATTAAGGCCGGAATTATAGGAGGAGCAGGTTATACTGCCGGAGAATTATTAAGGATTCTGATTAATCATCCTGAAGCTAAGGTTTTATATGTTCAAAGTACAAGCAATCCGGGGGTTAAGATTTCAGATATTCATAAGGATTTAATAGGAGAGACTGATCTTGTTTTCAGTGGGGAGTATGACTTTAATGATTTGGATGTCATATTTTTATGTATGGGGCATGGGAAATCAGTTGAGTTTATGAAAAATCATACTTTACCCAATAATCTGAAGGTAATCGACTTAAGTCATGATTTCAGGTTAAAAAGGAAAGGTAATGATTTTGTTTACGGATTGCCTGAATTGAATAGAGAGATAATAAGTAAATCATGCTTCATTGCTAATCCGGGTTGTTTTGCAACCGGAATACAGTTAACCATGTTGCCTTTGGCCTCAAAAGGATTGATTGATGGAGAATTACATGTTACTGCAATAACAGGGTCAACAGGCGCAGGACAAAAACCTTCAGAAACAACACATTTCAGTTGGAGAAACAATAATATTTCTGCTTATAAAATATTTACTCATCAGCATAATGATGAAATAAACCAAAGTATTGGTCAGTTACAGAAAGGATATGAACCTTCTTTGAATTTCATGCCTTTAAGGGGAAACTTTAGCAGAGGAATTCTTGTAACTGCTTACACTCATTTTGAAGGTTCGATTGAAGAAGCATATAATATATACAGAGATTTTTACAGTAGTCATCCCTTTGTTTTTGTTTCCGATGAAAACCCGGATCTTAAGCTTGTTGTTAATACAAATAAATGTATATTGTACCTTGAAAAACACAATGATAAACTGGTTGTCATAAGTGTAACTGATAATCTAATTAAGGGAGCATCAGGACAAGCAGTTCAAAATATGAATTTAATGTTTGATCTTGATGAAAAATCCGGATTAAATTTAAAAGCATCTGCATTTTAAAAAAAAATTATCGATATACTCAAATTATGGAACTATTTAACGTATATCCTTTGTTCAACATTGAACTGGTAAAAGGAGAAGGAGTTTATGTAATAGATAAAAACGGACAAAGATATCTTGACCTTTATGGAGGACATGCTGTAATATCAATAGGACATTCACATCCTCATTATGTTGCAGCAATATCTTCGCAACTTGAAAAAATAGGATTTTATTCAAATTCTGTTCTTAATCCATTGCAGAAAGAACTGGCTAAAAAGTTAGGTGAACTTTCAGGGTTTGATAGTTATAGCCTTTTTATGTGTAACAGTGGAGCAGAAGCTAATGAAAATGCACTTAAACTTGCCTCGTTTCATACAGGAAAATCAAAAGTCATTTCATTTAAAAAGTCATTTCACGGGAGAACTTCAGCGGCTGTAGCAATTACTGATAATCCCAAAATTATTGCTCCGATAAATCAAAAGGCAGATGTAGTTTTCCTTGATTTGAATGATTTAGATTCAGTAGAAAAAGAATTACAACAAGGTGATGTTGCAGCAGTTATTGTTGAAGGTATTCAGGGAATAGGTGGAATAAGGATTCCTCAGCCTGAATTTCTTCTTGGCTTGAGAGACATGTGTTCAAAATATAATGCTGTTTATATTATTGATGAGATACAATCAGGATATGGACGAAGCGGACGTTTCTTTGCTTTTCAGTATTCAGGCGTAATTCCTGATTTAATAACTGTGGCTAAAGGAATGGGGAATGGATTTCCTGTAGGCGGTGTTTTGATAAGCCCTGATTTTAAAGCTGAATCAGGTATGTTGGGAACAACTTTCGGTGGTAATTACCTTGCTTGCTCAGCCAGTATTGCCGTTTTAGATGTATTAAAATCGCAGCGATTAATATCAAATTCAGAAGAAATAGGTAATTATCTTATGGCTGAACTTAAGAAAATACCACATATTAAGGAAGTCAGGGGTATTGGTTTAATGATTGGGATTGAATTCGAAAATGATATTGCAGAGTTAAGGAAAAAACTTCTTTTTGAGAAGAAAATTTTTACCGGAGTATCAGGAGCAAAAACAATTAGACTTCTTCCTCCTCTCAATCTTAGGAAAGAAAATGCACAGTTCTTTATTGAAAAATTAAAGGAAGCATTAAAAGAAATTTCTTAAAATTTAAAATATGGAATTTAAAAAAATTGCCATTATTGGTGCAGGTAATTTGGGTTTTTCAATAGCCCAGGGATTAATATCTTCCGGACTATATGAAAAAGGAAATCTCATTCTCACTGAAAAGAATCCTAAAAGAAAGGATGCTATTATTAATGATGGTTATACCGCTACAGATGATAATTTGAAAGCTGTTGAGCAATCAGAACTTATAATGCTGGTTGTTAAGCCATGGCAGATTGATGAAGTTTTAAATGAAATCAAAGCATCAGTTAAGAGTCAGCACGTTTTGGTATCCTGTGTGACAGGAATTCAGTCAGGTCATATTTATGACATGCTTGGTTGTAAACCCCCATTGTTCAGAGTTATGCCCAATACCGGAATATCTATTCAGGAATCTATGTCGTGTATAGCTCCTTTCAATGAAACGGCTGAACAAAAGGAAGCAATTAAAAATATTTTCAGTAAGTTGGGTGAAGTTTTATTTATAAGTGAAGAGCTGATGCCTGCTGCTACTGCTCTTGCAGGTTGCGGAATAGCTTTTGCTTTACGTTTTATTCGTGCATCAATTCAAGCAGGGGTTGAAATAGGTTTTAGTGCTGAAGATGCAAAGATATTAGCATCGCAGATTACAAAGGGTGCTGCTGAACTTATTTTAAAGCATAATTCTCACCCGGAGGCTGAAATTGATAAGGTTACCACACCTAAAGGTATTACTATAACCGGGTTAAATGAAATGGAACATTCTGGTTTCAGCTCTTCAATTATAAAAGGTATTATGGCATCTTTCAATAAAATAGAAAAGAAAGAATAAGTTAGTTAAATGAAAATAATTAAAACGACAATTGGATATTTCCGATTGTCGTTTTTTTTGAAAATGGTTCTTGTATTACTTCTATTAAATTAAAACTTTAAAATATGATATTCCCTTTGATGTTTAAATAAAAATAATGACATTTGTCATGTTTTAAAGCTGTAATTTAATGTCTCATACAAAATATAAAAGGATTGTAATAAAAATAGGGAGTAATGTCCTTACTGCATCTGATGGTTCACTTGATGTTCAAAGGATGTCGCATATTGCATATCAGGTTGCTCAATTAAGAAACATTGGCGTTGAGATTATACTTATTTCTTCTGGTGCCGTAGCTTCAGGAAGAGCTCTATTCCCGGTTGAAAACAAGATTGATACAGTATCTGCACGACAACTTTGGTCTGCAATAGGTCAGGTAAAATTAATGAATACATACTCAGATTTGTTTGGTAAGCATAACATGTTTTGTGCCCAGGTTCTTACTACAAAGGAAAACTTTAGCGACCGGAGGCATTACCTTAATATGAAAAACTGTATTTATACTTTACTGGAGAACAATGTTATACCTATTGTAAATGAGAATGATACCATTTCTGTTTCTGAATTGATGTTTACAGATAATGATGAGCTTTCAGGATTGATTTCTTCAATGATAAACAGTGAAGCTTTGATAATTTTATCAAATGTGGATGGGATTTTCAATGGAAAACCAGGTGATGAGGGAGTTTCTGTTATTCGGGAGATTTCGGTTAAAGATCATTCAATGGAAGAGCATATTTCTTCTCAAAAATCAGGTTTTGGAAGAGGAGGAATGCATACAAAATATAGTGTAGCAAAAAAAATTGCCGGCGAAGGTATACCTGTTTATATTGCCAACGGGAAAAAAGAAAATATCATAATTGATATTCTGGAGGAAAAGAATGTAATATTTACCTTATTTAAACCCAATGGTAAAAAACTTAAAAGCAATAAAAAATGGCTGGCTCATTCAAGTAGCTTTGCTAAAGGCAGAGTTATTGTAAATGAAGGTGCCAAAACTGCCTTAACCGGAGAAAATGCCAGCAGTTTGTTGCTTATTGGAGTGATTGGTATTGAAGGTTTTTTTAAGCAAGGTGATATAATTAGCATTGTTGATACTGATGGTAATACGTTAGGCATAGGAAAATCTCAGTATGATTCCGATGATGCAAATAATAAGATTGGAAAGAAAGCATCGAAACCAATAATTTTTTATGATTACATGTATCTTTTTTAAATTCTGTATGAAGAATTAAATTCTTTATACTTATTATAGTAAAAAGAAAGAATTATTAAAATCTCAGGGAATGGATTGTAAGCAAATTTTTATTAAGGTTTTAGCAGCAAGCAGAAAGTTGAATTTACTAGAAGCTGATAAGATTAATCAGATACTAATCGATGTAGCTGATTCTGCAGAAAAAAATTGTGGATATATTCTTACTGAAAATTCAAAGGATTTATCACGTATGGATAAATCTGATCCGAAATATGACAGGCTAAAACTTACTGAAGAAAGGATAAAGGGAATTGCTTCTGATATCAGGAATGTTGCTTCTTTACCTTTTCCTGTTGGAAGGATATTATCTGAAACTGTACGTCCAAACGGACTTAAGATTTCAAAAGTTACAGTGCCATTTGGAGTAATTGGGATTATCTATGAAGCCCGCCCAAATGTAACATTCGATGTTTTTTCTTTGTGTTTAAAATCAGGTAATGCATGTATTTTAAAAGGAGGAAGTGATGCTATTGATTCAAATACAGCAATACTTGAATTAATACGTAATATTCTAAAGAAACATGCTATTGATGAAAGTACACTTACTCTTTTGCCTTCTGGAAGGGAAGAAACTGCTCAACTTCTTAATGCTCATGGATTTGTTGATTTGATAATCCCAAGGGGTAGCCAAAGTTTAATTGATTTTGTAAGAAAAAATTCTACAATCCCTGTAATTGAAACAGGTGCAGGTATATGCCATACTTATTTTAACGAATTTGGTGATAAAGAAAAAGGAAGGCGAATTATTCATAACGCCAAAACTAGACGAGTGAGTGTTTGTAATGCTCTTGATTGTTTGGTTATAGATGAAAAAAGACTAAGTGATTTGCCATATCTATGTGAATTACTTATTAATTCAAATGTCGAATTATTTGCAGATGAAAAGTCTTATAATGTTTTAAAAGGTAATTATCCGGATAATCTTTTACAACACGCTACAGAAGAATCTTATGGCACTGAATTTTTATCCTATAAGATGTCAATAAAGACTGTAGACTCTTTTAGTGAAGCAATTGAGCATATTGCCAGATTTAGTTCAAAACACAGTGAAGCAATTATTTCTGAAAATAAAGACAACATTAAAACATTTATGAAAATGGTTGATGCTTCATCCGTTTATTCCAATACTTCTACCGCATATACTGATGGCGCTCAATTTGGATTAGGTGCAGAAATTGGAATTTCAACACAGAAACTTCATGCAAGAGGACCCATGGCTCTTGAGGAACTTACTTCTTATAAATGGATAATTGAAGGTGACGGACAAATACGACAATAAATTCTTATAAATAAAAGTCATTTCATCTGTATTTAGAATAAATTTGCAATGATCTTTTATTTAAAGTCGTATTTCTCTATTTGAGGAATTAATATTCAAATATTATTAAAATGAGACATTTCACTTCAGTAAATGATTTACCAAGTATAGAAGCAGCCTTAAATGAAGCTTTTATTGTGAAAAAAAACCCTTTTGATTTTCAGCATTTGGGAAAGAATAAGACTATGATACTTATGTTTTTTAATTCAAGCCTGAGGACAAGATTAAGTACTCAGAAAGCAGCTGAGAATATGGGTATGAAAGTAATGGTTCTTGATGTAAATGTTGGAGCCTGGAAGCTGGAAACTGAAAGAGGAGTAATAATGGACGGAGATAAAGCAGAACACCTTCTTGAGGCAATTCCTGTAATTGGATCCTATGCCGATATTATTGGTGTTCGTTCATTTGCTCAATTTGCAAACAGAGACGAGGATTATAGTGAAAATGTATTAAGCCAGTTTGTTAAATATGCAGGAGTCCCAATTGTAAGTATGGAAGCTGCAACCCGACATCCCCTCCAAAGCTTTGCTGATCTTATTACAATTGAAGAATATAAAAAGGTTAAAAGACCAAAAGTTGTTTTAACATGGGCTCCTCATCCAAGAGCTTTACCTCAGGCTGTACCAAATTCCTTCGTTGAATGGATGAGAGCTGCTGACTATGATTTAGTCGTTACTCATCCGGAGGGATATGAACTGTCCCCCGAATTTATGGGAGAAATAAAAGTTGAGTACAACCAGGATAAAGCATTCGAAGGTGCTGATTTTATTTATGCCAAAAACTGGGCTTCATATTCAGATTATGGTAAAATACTATCAAAAGATATGAACTGGACTGTTTCTGACAGGCAAATGGCTTTAACTAACAAAGCTAAATTCATGCATTGCCTACCGGTACGTCGTAATATGATTGTAACTGATGATGTTATAGAAAGTCCCGATTCAATAGTTATACCTGAAGCAGCTAACCGGGTAGTTTCAGCTCAGGCTGTATTGAAAATGATATTAGAAAAATTATAATAAAAAATCCCGGCTTTTATACCGGGATTTTCATTTCTATTATTTGTTTTCTTTATGCATCAACGACCTGAAGCATTTCATCTCTTTCTTTAAGAAACTGTGATAAGTGTTCTATCGGAGATCTCGTAATTGCTACTTTACCTGATCTTACAAACTGTAATACATTAAACTTATTGAGTTCATTAAAAAACTCCTGAGTTTCCTCAGAATGTCCTGTTTTTTCAATTACTGTATATTCTTTTGTAATCTCCATTATCCGGGCATTGTGTTTTCTTACCAGCTTCTCAATTTGATTACTTGCAGTAAGGGCCTCTGTTGAAACTTTATAAAGAGCTACTTCCTGATATATTATTTCTTCATTTGAATGATAATAAGCTTTAAGTACTTCAACCTGTTTTTCAATTTGGCCAACGATCTTTTTAACTATTTCTTCAGAAGCTTCGACTACAATGGTAAATTTACTTACACCTTTTATTGACGATTCTGAAACTGTCAGGCTTTCTATATTTACTTTCCTTCTTGTAAAAATGATTGTAATCCTGTTCAGTAAACCTATATGGTTCTCAGAATATGCTGTAATATTGAATTCTTTTTTCATAGTATCATTTTAAAAGTGTTAAATGAAATTAAGCATTGGGCTTTTCAAGCATGATTTCAGAAACACTTGCTCCGGTAGGTACCATAGGGAAAACATTATCTTCCTTTTCTACAACTACTTCAAGCAAGTATGGACCATTATGTGCAAGCATTTCTTCTATTGAATTTTCAAGATCTGCATTTACTGTAACTTTTTTAGCACTTATGCCAAACGCTCCGGCAAGTTTTATAAAGTCAGGATTTTTTAATTCTGTGAATGAATACCTTTTTTCAAAGAACAATTCCTGCCATTGCCTTACCATCCCAAGAAAATGATTATTCAAAATAACAATCTTTACTGGTATGTTTTCCTGAGCAATTGTCCCAAGTTCCTGCATTGTCATTTGAAATCCACCATCACCAATAAATGCAACAACTGTCCTGTCAGGCCGTCCAATTTGAGCACCTACAGCAGCCGGAAGTCCAAAACCCATTGTTCCGAGGCCACCTGAAGTAATCATACTTCTTGATTTCCTGAACTTGAAATAGCGGGATGCAATCATTTGTTGCTGACCAACGTCTGTAACACATATTGCTTCTCCGTTTGTTTTCTCTGAAGCAATTCTGACTACTTCCCCCATAGAAATTTTTCCGTTATTTCTATAGATGTCCTTTTTTATTACTTTTTTAAATTCAATTTCATATGCATCCCTGAATTCCTGTATCCATTCTTTATGTTCATTTTTCTGAATAAGAGGGATTAACATTGAAAGCACACTCTTTGCATCACCAAGTACAGGAAAGTCAGCTTTTATTATCTTATTTATTTCAGAAGGGTCAACTTCTATATGCATGATCTTTGCCTGCTTGGCGTATGCAGCTACTTTTCCGGTAACCCTGTCATCGAACCTCATACCAAGACCAATAAGAAGATCACATTCATTTGTCTTGATGTTAGGCCCATAATTACCATGCATCCCTAACATCCCTACATTTAATGGATGATCTGAAGGTAATGCTGAATTGCCAAGTAGAGTCCATGCTGCAGGAATATCGGCTTTCTCGATTAATGATTTAAGCTCATTTTCTGCCCCCGAGATTATTACTCCATGACCTATAAGTAATAACGGTTTCTTGGCGTTGTTGATCGCTTTAGCAGCATCTTCTATTTGCTTTGTATCTATTGGGTAATATGGAATGTAACTTCTTATCTTTGTACACTTTTCGTAAGTAAATTCCATTTCGGCAAACTGAACATCTTTTGCAAGGTCTATGAGAACCGGTCCCGGTCTTCCTGAGCCTGCAATATAAAACGCTTTTGCCATTATTTCAGGTATTTCTGCTACATTGGTAATTTGATAGTTCCATTTTGTAACAGGCATTGACATACCTACAATGTCTGACTCCTGAAATGCATCTGTTCCCAGAAGGGGTGATGCTACTTGTCCGGTAATACAAACAACAGGTGTTGAGTCTATCATAGCATCGGCTATTCCGGTTACGAGATTTGTTGCTCCCGGCCCTGAAGTTGCAATACATACCCCTGTTCTGCCGGTTACCCTTGCATAGCTTTGGGCAGCATGTATTGCTCCCTGTTCATGACGGGTAAGTATATGTCTCAGATGATCACGGTGGTCATATAGTGCATCATATACAGGCATGATTGCTCCACCGGGATATCCAAATATTGTATCTACTCCTTCTTCTAAAAGTGTACGGATTAATGCTTCTGAACCATTTATTTTTTCAGCCATCTTTTAAAATTTTATTGGTTTTAAATCTGTCTTACAGCTCCTTTATCAGCTGAAGAAACAAGACTGGCATATGCTTTTAATGCTTTACTTATTTCCCTCGAACGATGAGGTTTAAAAGCATCATTGCCCTTAGCCATTTCTTCGGAACGGCGCTGTTCAATTTCCTTCTCGCTAATCAATAAATTTATTTTTCTTGCCGGAATATCGATTTCTATTTTATCTCCGTTTCTTACAAGACCTATTTCTCCTCCTGCTGCTGCTTCAGGTGAAACATGTCCTATTGATAAGCCAGATGTTCCTCCTGAAAAACGACCATCAGTAACGAGAGCACATGCCTTATCAAGTTTAACTGTTTTAATATAAGAAGTAGGATAAAGCATTTCCTGCATGCCGGGGCCACCCTTTGGCCCTTCATACAGGATAAAAACTACATCTCCTGCTTGCACTTCTTCTCCAAGTATTCCATTGCAGGCAGCCTCCTGTGAATGGAAAACTTTTGCAGTACCATTAAACCTGTAAACTGACGGATCTACTCCGGCTGTCTTGACAATGCAGCCGTCTTTGGCAATATTGCCAAAGAGAACGGCAAGCCCTCCTTCCTTATTGTAAGCATTTTCTAAATTGCGTATACATCCGTTTACCCTGTCTGTATCAGCTTCTTTATAATAATTGTCCTGACTTCCCATTACAAGGTTAAACTTGTTTCCGGGAGCAGCTAAATATCTTTTACGTGCCTTTTCAGTTGCACTTTCTTTCATTATGTCAAAATTATCTATAGCTTCTCCGATTGTTATCCTGTCTACTCTGTATGCACAGCGATTAATTAGTCCGGCACGGTCAAGCTCACCCAATATCCCAATTATTCCACCAGCCCTGTTTACATCTTCCATATGGTATTTTGAACTGGGAGCTACCTTACATAAATTAGGAACTTTTCTTGAAAGGCTGTCTATATCTGCCATCGTGAAGTCAACTCCTGCTTCATGAGCAATTGCCAATAAGTGAAGAATTGTATTAGTACTTCCTCCCATTCCAATATCAAGAGTCATTGCATTCATAAATGCTTCTTTTGTTGCTATTGATCTTGGTAATACTTTATCATTTCCTTTGAAATAATATTCTTCTGCATTTTCAACAATCAGGTCAGCTGCTTCAAAGAATAGCTCACTCCTCATTGAATGGGTAGCTACAACACTTCCATTTCCGGGAAGTGCCATGCCTATTGCTTCAGCAAGACTGTTCATTGAATTTGCGGTGAAAAGACCTGAGCATGATCCACATGTAGGACAAGCACTTCTTTCAACTTCTTCGACCCTTGAATCAGGAACGTTCTTGTCAGCTCCCATTACCATTGCATCAATTAGATCTAATTTTTCACTTTCCAATTTGCCTGCTTCCATCGGTCCGCCGGATACAAATATTGATGGAATGTTAAGCCTCATTGCTGCCATCATCATTCCCGGAGTTATTTTATCACAGTTGGAAATGCAAATCATAGCATCAACAGTATGCGCATTACACATGTATTC
>JAGODU010000353.1 GCA_017998095.1 Prolixibacteraceae bacterium
CAAAATAAAATTTCCCAGTATTAAAGATGAAGTTTGATCTTAATCCTGCTTTTAAATCGAGGGCATTGAAAAGATGAATATTATCCTGTACATACACAACTGCCCTATAATTGTTATAAACAGATAAAGTGTCAAGGTCGACATTATCATATTGTTTATTCACATTTGAGATAGTAGCTTCGTTGAAATACACCCCTCCTCCGGTTTCAAGCTTATGGGCATTCAGAAAGTTGAAAGTATTATCAATCTTCAAAGAATTCTCAAGAATAGTATTCCCAGTACCTGCCTTGTCATTTTTAAAAAAAGTTCCGGAATATTTACTTTCAGTTTCAATAGTTTCAGAAATATCTTTATCAAAGTAAGAATGAGAAGCTGTTAATGAAGAATAATTACCGTTAGCCCAGGTTCGTCCGTAAAACAAAGTACCTCCTTCTTGCTGATTATATTCCTTATTTAAAATAGTGAATAGGAAGGGATTATTTTTTGCTCCTTTACCTATCTTAGTAACCTCAGTATCAGAAGCAAGAATAAATTTATCATTAGCTCCAAAGAAGCTTATATAGAAATTGTCGTTTTGATCGAGGTTTGCTGAGAATTTAACATTAAAATCCCTGAAGAAATAGTTATCGGGATAAACATTCACATCGAAATTCAGTTTACTCAGATTTTGATATTTATCAGCGCTTTTGTTAACAGGTCTGGAAATATCATAAATGTTAAGGTTGCTGTTTTTATAGATGTCATAATAAGTCTGCCTGTAAGCAACCATGATAGATGAATTCATTAAAGAAGGAATTTCCAGAAGTCCGTTTAAAGTTGTCTGATTTATATTGAGGCTTAAAGCAGGTTTGGTCATATTTCCGTTTTTCCCTGTGATATTAACCAGTCCTCCTACCCTGTTGCCATATTTTGCTTCATAGCCCCCCTTATATATTTCAATATTCTTAACAAGAAATGGGTTAACGATGCTGATATTATCGTTATAGTTTTTCAAACCGAAGATAGTAAACTCATCGAAGGTAACCTGACTTTGTCCTTCGGAGCTTCCCCAGATAAGTAAGTCAGTAGATTGCTCTCCTGAAGCTGCTATACCGGGCATTAATCTTATAAGACTGAACAAGGAATTATCTCCCTGACCCGGCAAGTACTTTAAAATATTATGGTTTAACTTTATCTTTCCCGGTTTATCGCCAATGAGAGTAGCTTTTTCAATAATATTATTTCTGACAGTAACTTCAGGTATCTTTTCAGTAGAAGGGATCAATTTGAATTGGCGGTTTATACTTGCACTAAGAATAGTATCATAGACATAATACCCAAGATGTGAAATTCTCAAATGGAATCCTGAATCAGCAGAAGCTGTGTAATTAAAGTTACCCATAACATCTGAAACCATAGGCTTGTTATTTACCCAAACATGAGAAAAGGGTAAAGGTTCGAATGAACCTGATTCAACAATCTGTCCTGTAACCTGAGCGAGGGTTACTTTTTTTTCTTCTTTTTCAACATACTTATTTGGAATAATAACAAAAACATCGCCTGATTTTTGAATTTCAAAGGGTAGCCCTTTAAATAGAAACTTCAATGCATCTTCCTTTTTCCTAAAAGTTTTAGAAGCTGTAATTTTATAATTTGAAAGAAGATTATCGCTGTAGGAAAGCTGAAAATTATATTGGTCGCGTAATTTTACAAGGACATTATTCAGCTGCTCGCTCTTTACATCAAGCTTAATCTGAGATGATTGTGAAAAAACTGAAATACCGGTAATCAAGAGTGTAATTAATATCAGCGCCCTTTTGGTCATTAGTCGTTTGGAATAATCTGGTAAACCTTATTTGATTCTCGGATATATTTATATCCTAAAGCAGGACAAATATAACTTAAAATTTCTTCAACATTCTGGTTTTTAGTAAAATTACCGGTATATAAAATATAATTATCAATATTTGCTTTTATAGTAACCCCGTATTGCCTTTCAATCTCTTTAAAAACTTCATTTATAGGTGAAGCAGTAAATAAAAAGATGTTGTTTTTCCAGGATATTTCAGGAATAGTTTCAATATTTTTAAACACATCAATCCTACCGTCTGGTTGTACTAATGCTTTAGTGTCGGGATTAAGCAAAACCTCTTCGTTTTCTTTAGATGCCACTCTTACTTTGCCGGATATACATGTAACCCTGTATACTTCGTCTCTTGAAAAAATATTAAAGCTTGTTCCAACAACAGTAGTACTACCTAGTTTTGAAAAGACTGTGAATTTTTTACCTTTTTCGACTTCAAACAAGCCTTCCCCTTCAAACTTTACTTGCCTGCTGAATCTCCACCAATAGGGTTTAAAGCTGATGAATGACTCTGCATTAAGGTTAACAGTTGATTTATCAGGCAGCATAACCATTAGATGAGTACCTGGAATTGTAGTTATATTTTTAGTGTAAAATCTCATGAATCCGGTAATACCTATTAATATGGCAATACCGGCAGCGATAGCCAGAATTGAATATTTATTTGATTTTCTTTTGATTTCAGAAAAAGAACCAACTTCAATTGCCTTCTCCATATCGTTCCAGATATCTTCATTGCTCTTTTTCCAAACAAAGCTGCCACCGGAAAATATTTTCCTGCTTTGTTCGTCTATTCCGGACAGTCTAATATCCTTATTCTTTTCTTTCATCAGGCAATTAAATTTTGTTACCGGAAATTCTTTGAGTTATGACTAATAATTAAAAGAATCATGCTGTTGGTATGTCCCTTAAGGTTCTTTTTCAAGTGTTCAAGAGCCAGGCTCATCCTTTTTTCTACTGCCTTAACACTAAGTTCCAACTGGTCAGCAATTTCTTTATATTTCAATTCATCAACTCTGCTCATAAGGAAAACAACTCTTTGTTTTTCCGGCATTGTTTTTAAAGATTTATCATAGGCTTTTAACAATTCTTTGTAATTAACTTCATCATCGGGAGAAAGATCATGTTCATCAGGTTTGAAATTCATAAAAAAGGCGAATTCCACTTTTTCCTTACGATATTTAGAGATAAAGAAGTCGTTTGCAATTTTAAACAACAGGCTTTTAATTGTTTTTTTATC
>JAGODU010000354.1 GCA_017998095.1 Prolixibacteraceae bacterium
GGTATTATATAGAGCCCGGCAATTCATCACCCTTTGACGATAAATCAGCAGCCATGTTTGTAGATATTTCTGATGAGCAGGCATTTGAAGGAGCTGCATATCTGGAAGATGAATTTGACCTGACTCCGGAAATGGCGCTTGTAGCCGGTTTGCGCTATTCAGGATTTGCGCTTATGGGAGGATCAGATATTAAAACATACTTGCAGGATTCACCTTTAAATTCTTTAACAGTTTCAGGAATTAACCACTATGGGGAAAATGAAGTTGTTAAGTATCACGATTGTTTAGAGCCCCGTATTGCCTTAAGATATGAATTTATGAATTCAAGTTCTATAAAGGCAGGATATAACAGAACAGCCCAATATATCAGGCAAATATCCAATAGCACTTCAATAACACCAGCTGATTACTGGAAATCGAGTGATCAATTTATTTCGCCTTTAATTGCTGATCAATTTGCTGTTGGCTTTTTCAAGAATTTTAAAAACAACATGTATGAAACTTCTTTAGAGGTTTATTACAAGAAGATACAAAATGAAGTTGATTATAAGAACGGAGCAAAACTTCTTTTAAATGAAGATCTGGAGCAGTATTTAATCAACGGTGAAGGAAAGGCCTACGGAGCAGAGTTAATGATTAAAAAGAACTATGGAGACCTTACCGGCTGGATTTCTTATACATATTCACGTTCATTCAGAAAGATAGATGGTAAATACAAAGAAGAAAAAATCAATGATGGCAGATGGTATAATTCTAATTACGATAAGCCTCATGACCTTACAATTGCATTGAGTTATAAACTTTCAAGAAGATTTACCGTTTCTTCAAATTTCACATACAGTACAGGACGCCCTGTTACTTTACCGGAATATAAATATAAGATAAACAGTTATGAGATTATTTATTTCTCTGACAGGAATAAGTATCGTTTACCTGATTATCACAGGCTTGACTTAGCATTGACTTATGAAGGAAGTTTATTGAAAAGGCAGAAATGGAGAAGCAGCTGGACGATTTCAGTATATAATGTATATGGAAGGCATAATCCATTTTCTGTGTATTACAGTAAACAGGATCCTTCACGTTTTAATGATTATAAAACGTATGGTCTGTATCAGTTTTCAGTGATTGGGGTACCTATACCTTCATTCACATATAATTTTTGGTTTTAAAAACATAGGGACATGAAACATATACTAAAATACATTTTAATCATTTCAGCAGTTGCCTTGTATAGTTGCGAGGACTATTATGTTCCTGAAATAGAGCAATTCCCTGATGCAATAGTAATTGAAGGGATGATAACAGATCAGGAAGATTACGTCACCATACAGGTAAACCGATCTGCTTCATTCAATAAATCATCGTATTTTTTCAGTGAAAAGAATGCTACAGTGACTGTTGAATCAGGATGGGGCTGGTCTTATCCTGCAAGAGAAATATCAAGGGGAGTATATCAGACCACAGAAAAAATAAAGACTACTCCATCTGAAGAGTTTCGTGTAAGGGTCATTACATCCAAAGGTGAGAAATACAGATCAGAATGGGAGAAAATGCCTCCCAAATGCCCGATTGACTCAATATATCTTAAGGATACTATTTTCAGAGATATAAATTTAGACTATTGGGGACAACCGGTTGCCAGGGATTATGATGGTATTAATTTCTCAATAATTCCACATGAGCCGGAAGATGAAAATGTAGGTTTTCTTTATAAGTGGAATGCATTATCGAATTATTATGTTTTAAGTTCTACCGGTCCTTCGGAATTCAATTATTATTGCTGGAAGAGGATGAAGTCAAATCAATTTTACGTATATGATTATGATCGTGATGATTATATATCAGAATTACCATTGTCAGATATACATTTTCTTTCTTATTACGCATTTAGTCCGTTCCCTGTTGATTCCTCACGTTTTACTCCTGAATTTGATCCTCCATTATTGGTTCCTGCAACAGTTAAGAATATTTATATTTCAAGCTTTTATTATCAATTGAGGCAGTATGTGATTTCAAAGAAAGCATCCACATTCTGGCAAGGGATAAAGAATCAAAGTGAAGCTTCGGGCAAATTATTTGACCCCATTGAAGAACAGATATATGGGAATATATATTGCGAGGATGACTCTACAAAGAAAGCATTTGGATATTTTACTACTGCATCATACAGTAGCAAGATAATATCAGGTAAAATCGGATCCGACTATTTTGACAAGGTAAAGATTGTCGATTTAATGCCTGTAGTTACTGAAGAAGAAGATTGTTTTTTGGGAGAGATACCTGATTTTTGGTATTAAATTTATTAAATGAAAAGTATGAGAATTATATATCTTTTTATTCTGTCTGTATTAAGCATTATCTGCATTTCAGTTAATGGAGAAGTAACTCCGGATAAAAGCGTACAGAAATTACAAACAGATAAAACAATCTTTGTTTCAGGAGAAACTATCTGGTTTAAGAATTCTTTGGTTTCATATAATAACAATGAACATCAAAAAATACTGTTTGTAGATTTATGTGGTGAAGGTGAAATAATTACGTCCAGAATTCTGCTCAGAAAGAATAATCATTGGGAAGGAGATATCTATATACCTGATTCACTGGAAACAGGTATTTATCTGCTCAGGGCATACACAGGTAATTACAATGGCAAGGCAGAAATAACATCAAAATTAGTTTCCGTAATTAATCGATTCGGGAACAATAAAACTAATGAATTAAGAAAACAAATGCCTGATAATACTTCTTTAGATCAGACAAGCATGATACCTCAATCTTCAGGAAATAAATTAAGGCTTGAAACATCTAAACCAGGATTCTCAACAAAAGAAAATATCAAGTTTAAAATAACAGATAATTTATCTGACTCACGATCGGGATTGTCGTTTTCAGTATTCAAGGTGCCTGAAAATGCTACAACAAAGCCATATGATAACACTTTGGAAGAAAAAGTAGAATATGCTTCAAACTTTAAAAACAAGATCTACAATGACCTTACTTTATCAGGAATAATCAAAGACAAAATCAGTAATCAAC
>JAGODU010000101.1 GCA_017998095.1 Prolixibacteraceae bacterium
TGACGGAGCAACAAGATAATCAAACACTTAGACACTTCCCTCGGGAGGTGTTTTTTGTTTGTTGCTAGGTTCTTGCTAGGTTTTTGGATGGTTTTTGATGAATCATGAGAAATCTTCATATTCAAATGCCCTGACTCATAATCCAAGGAGTCTTTGACTAGATCTCAACAGGGGCCACTCAAAATCACTAAGTTACAACCTCAAAATTGTAACCTATTTTTGGTGCCATGATTTGAATAGAAAATGAAATTATTTCCGAGGAGATTTTCAGAATTTCAGGTCAGCGTTTCCAAATTTAATCAAGTTAAATTGGGTTTTCAATTTATGTCCAGTTATTTGGGGGGATTAAAACACAGTAATAGTCGTTGTCATTGTCAATTTTTGGCACTTTGACACAGTTTACTTTCATTCAGCTCCTGTGAACTTACCTGAGAGGCTCATGTCCCCCCTTACTTCCTGTCCTCTCAATACCTTCTGTATTATCGTAAAGCACCACAGAGTAATTTAATACCTGCTCCTGAAAGTCAATATCTATAAGCACTTTCAATCGTTAATACTAATTGAATCTGTCATCATTGCAATAGTTACATGCTCAGTTGAAAGGGTGTGAATCCTTAGCTCTGTGTACTCACGACACATATTAATCTTTTAAACAACGCACCGAATGACCATAGACTTTCCTTACTCCACCCCTGCCAACCCAGTCGGTAAGACCCATTGAAAAGCCTATGGCGTAATCAATATCAGACTCTGAAGCAGTCCACCAGCTGCCGTAATTGCCAATACCAAGGAATTCCCCTGTAAATGCACGCTGGCCACCTGGAAGAGCTGTAAAGCCCGTTTCATTTGTTACATTAGGGTAATAAACCCAGTGTGTCGTGCCTGTTTCCTTAAGCAAACCTCCAGCTCGGGAAAAATCAGAATTGAGATATTCTATAAGCGTTACCAATTCTGGATCTAATGGGACATGCCAGCCCAAGGGGCACAGTCTTCCAGTATTCACTGCGTACCAATTGTACAATGCCCCATATGTGTCTTCATATGTTATTGCATCATTATCATACCAACAATACCCCGGAGTCCTCATATTACCCCAACTATTTGGGTCGGTGATGTTAGAAATTCTCGTGTTGTCATTGAACATTGTTGTTTTAAGGTTCTCGGCCATCCACGTTTGGGTACCTATTTCAATAGTTTTGTACACATTGCCTTCAATATCAGTAACTTCTCCATATTCTAAATCAGGATTGAAGATAATCCCATAGGTCGAAGCAGGATTAACAATAATGTATCCAGATTTCGTTTCTACGTTTGATCCAAAGTTATTAGTGGCAGTTAGTGTTACCGTATATGTCCCTTCTTCAGCATATGTATGTGCAGGGCTCGGTAAGTTGCTTGTATTGCCATCTCCAAAGTTCCATAACCAGCTTGTAGGAATATTTGTCGATTGATCAGTAAACTGTACTGATCCTCCTGCTGTTATAGTTCTTGGCTCGGCTGTGAAGTTGGCAACAGGAGCTGAACCCCCAATAGTTGTTCTAAAATTCCATACTCCTCCTTCAGAAACATTGCCATGGCTGTCAATTACATCAACTTTCCAATAGTATTGTGTGTTGTATGATAATCCACTATATTGATACGAAGTCGCAGTTTGGTTTTCGGAAACAAGTGTTGCGGGATTTTCATTCGTGCTAAGATATACATCATACTTCAATGGATCTCCATCCGGGTCAGAGCTAAACCATTGCAGAGTTGCGTTAATTGACTGATTGGTTGAATTATTAAGGGGGCTAATTATAGATGGTGTAGATGGCAGATTATTAGTGTAATTCCAGAAAGGCCATTTCTTTTCAGCTAAAATTAAGTTAAATGCAGCTATCTTCTTAGTTAATATTGATAACTCAAATCCTAATCCTCCATCGACACCAAATCCACACTCAGCATCAATAGGAGGAAATTTTACTCCTCCGTAGAGAAAGCCTCTTAAAAAAACAGTTGGACCTAATATTTTATAAAGTTTAACTTTAATTTTTGGCTTTACGAATAACCTTGCCTCTCCTTCTATTGAAGCAGTTGGGGAGAAATCTATTTCATAATCAGTTTCCTTTGCAGTTTTCTCCCAAGTTTCATGCCATTGCCCATTAGTATAGTCCGCCCCTACTAAATATGTTGTCGTTGTTTTCTTTGAGGCTACAAGATTTACACCTCCACCCATAAGGAAATTACCTTGAATGCCTGCTGCAAGATTAAAATCAAAGGTAAGCACTACTGGGCCAAGAGGTATAGTCCCCAAAAATAAATCAGGCATTAAGTCTTCGTGTAATTCATCAGGCCATTGTTCATTCAAACCACCCTTCATCATCATCTGGACATTAACAAATTCTGATATGTAATCAATTTTATAAACCAAACTAATTCGATTATAATTTTTTTCTGCATAGTCAATTATACATTTATGAAGGACTACCTTAATCCCTATTTTTAAAGCTTCAGCCTTTATTTCAAGCTTCCCAGATTTATCTATTGTTTCTACTTCGAGAGCCATATTGGGAAATACAAAGCTCATTTCTCCTGTAATTGGGTCAACCTCCATACTTCCAGCAGAACTCGTTATTCTAAAATCTGCTTCCTCTCCTTTTATAGTTATCCTTTCGCTTTTATTAATTTGTCCAATAGATTTACTGGAGGGAAAAAACGTAAGAGATGTGTCAATTTTAATTTCATCAAATGCCTCATCTAATGATGCATCCTCCGTTGTTACGGTGATTGTGTTTTCCTTAACAGAGACTGATTTAACCTTGCGAAGATATCCTCCTCCTTCTTTGCCAATTAAAATATCCCCTACTTTATAACCTGGCAGGTTTGAAGAACTACTGAAAGTTAAAACCAACTTATCAGAACTCACCTGGATCCCACTGAAATTCTCTAATCTTCCAGGTTCGTAAGTTGATGAACTCAAAACTACATTTTCATATGTATTCTTTTGCAATGATTCTTCCTGATCCTTTTCACAAGCAGAACTAATGAAAACAAATAAACCAATAAAATATATTAATAGATTTTTCATATAATGAAAACTTTAAATGATCTAAAAGGTTACTATATATAATTTATCTAAAATATAATGATGTTTTTTAATTGATGATGATTAGTTTATGTTTATGTCACAAGTTTTTTACTGTAGATCAAAATTCTTAAGGATTTCATCACAGGAAGGTGAATCGGGAATAAAATCTAACCTCTAATGTTAATTAATATTCACTTTCACTTTCATTCGCAACCATAGTCAGCCGAATCAGTAAAGTTTACCGATCTAAAGTTAAATCCTCGTTGTTTCCTGAAATATGTTATACCTTCCAGACCTTTTCTGAAGTGGTCAAAGAAGGACGGATTTCTGATGAAATCAGACACTTGAAAGACCAGTTGGGAGTGTCTATTTAAAAGTGACAGGTTTCGTTGGAAATTCGGATTCTTTTAACCTGATGCTGAACCACTTATTTCTAAGCCATGAAGGTTGCTTTTTGATGTTACAAGGTTTTGGAGTATTTTTGGTACTCCTAGCTAGTTGTTCAATGGTTAGTGGAAATTTACACCAACCATTGATAATTAAAACCTTTTTAAAAGAGAATGATTGTCAAAATACCATCAGAGTACGATGATTTAAATCTGTTTGTAAACACAAAACATGAGGAGGACGCTTTGTGCTGGCTATGGGCTTTCCCGAGTATTTTTCCTTGGCCGAGACAGGTTGTCTGGCTTTATACACCAGTTGTAGGTAATACCCGTTGGCCTGGTGACCTTTGGGGGATAGATTCAGAAGGGGATCTCTTGATAATTGAAGCAAAACAATGTAAAAGGAGAGATGATCCCTTTGTTGATTTTGTCAGGTTTCATAATCCCTTTCGTGAGGAGCTGTTTGCCAGTCACTGGCAATTGAAATGGAAAAAACATTTTTTAGCAGAGATTTCATTTCCAAATGGTTGGTCTGAACGCCCACTGGGCAAGACTGATGGTATACTGCCTCGTTCTAACAAGAGAAAACACCTTCGTCGATGGCCTTCTCTATGCCAGAAAATTGATGATCAGATAAGAAACCGACAATACGATCAAAAAGTAAAAAGATATCTTCAAATCCGTGATCAAAGGCACAATCCTGAGCCATATTACCTAGCTCTTATGATTGAAACACACCAAAACCATCCAATCCTGACAAATGTTGCCAAAAAATCCGCTCTTGCTTTACAGACAATTACAAAGGACAATCATGTTGGAAGCATAGCTATCCATTGTAGAAGGATCTCAAGTGAAAAAGGAGTCATTGAGGCTAGGGTAATAGATTGGTGAAAGTTTAAGAAAGGATAATTTTGTTGTAAATGCTTGAATTCATTTTTCCTCAATGATTCAATCATTCAACTACCATTACAATTTCAGACCTCCCGTGAAGTGATTAGAGATGGACGGATTCCATTTTTAATTCAGACACCTGAAAGACCAATGGTGGGTGTCTTTTTGATTAGGACCAAGTCTTTAAGTGAGATTTGATACCTTAACCTGACCTAAGAAAAAGGGGAGCTTGGGATGGTTTGAGGATTAAGTCTAGGTATTTGAGGAGCTTAGGCACTTTCTTCAAATTTTATCTATCAATTCTAGACTGTTAACACACAATTTCTTATCTTTATTCTGGCTTGCAAATCTAGTCGGAAGCAAAAAAGATGGATGCTATTCTGTTCAGCGCTAATCTGAAGTTAGTGGATATTGATTCCGCCATAGATCATCTAATAAACAAAGAAGAATTGTATTGGGAAGTTGGATTCAAAATTAATCCCAAACGCTTCGTTTATCCAATGTTTGGATTTATCCACATCTGTGGTAGTAATGTTAAATATAGAGTCATTATAAAAGATATCATCGACTTTTCACAGAATCATTATGAAGATAAAAAATTATCTCAGCAAGTTAAACCACCCGAATGGTTAGAGGAATGGCGGATAAACAAAAACGATATCCGTAACTATCACTGGAAGAGCGTCTTTATTATGAAGTATATAGAGGCTGTTTCTTATGATACTTACAAATTTCTCAAGGTCGAGGGAGGAACTGTTACGAAAGCCCCTCGGAATGATGTCAAGGTAAGGAATCCTCTACTGCACCTATCCATCTGAAAATGGTTTCAAATTGATCATCACACCCTATATTCAATCTAGTTTGTTTCTTAAAGTGTATTATGATTATTCAGACCTTCTTCCGAAGTGGTCAAAGAAGGACGGATTTCATTTTTAAATCAGACAATGGGAAGACCAATGGCGGGTGTCAATATTGGATAGGGACAGTTTGAGACCAAGATTTAGATAAAATTGAGATCTGAATTCTGAATTTGCGGAAACATTTTTATCCCTTCACTTTAACTAAGGTTTGGGGCAAGTGCTTAAGGATTTGATTCATCACCCATATCGTCGAAATTGGGGTGTGATCCATATTTGCCGTGATCCCTGAATTGCCAATAATCTTTTGCCCCATCAAGTTTATGATCTATCTTGTCATCGTATATGGGTTTGGCTTTATGAACTGTGCCTGAAATATTTTTACCCCTCATCCTATATGGATTTTGATGCGTCTTTTCCTTTCTATTGATCCTTTGGTTAGCCTTATAATGGGGTTCCATAAACTTAGTATTCTCCTTTATTCTATCCGACTTTATCAATTGATCAGGATTCCAAGTTGTTATTCTATTTTTAATACTACTCCTTATCGAATCAATTTGAGTTATATCATCTTTAACTCTTTTCCCCTGTTTCTTGTTCGATTTTTTTGAGCTTAGTTTTGAGGATGTATTTAATATATATTTTGAAGTACGAAGGTCTTTTTCTCTTCTTTTTTTAGCATAGGCTATTTTCCTTTCAAGCCTGATAAGTACATTAGGAACCTTAAGCTTTTTAATAGCTTTTGAGTTTTGTTGAACTTTGCTTTTAGCAGGAAGAGGAGAACATGAAAATTTTTTATAATCTGGAGTTAAATCCTTCTTTGTAAGAAATCCCTTTCCTCCACACTTGTAGCAATCGGGGTTGTTACCATGACAACTACATTCAATCATTTTTAGACATCCTTTGGTTCAGAATAGTGGGATTAAATTTAAAAAAAATTAAGTTACCAATTTAGTATTCTAATAGAAATAGTCTAAAGTGGAAAAACGGATCAAATTGATACCCTTTCGCTGGACTAAACTAACAACCTCAATCTTGCATAATATTATTTTATCCCATTAGGTTCTCAATTAGTTCTCAGACCCTCTTTCGAAGTGGTCAAAGAAGGACGGATTTCTGAGAAAATCAGACATCTGAAAGACCAATTGGGGGTGTCTTTTTGTTTAGCGCCAGTGTGGTGACAAGTTTTACGGGGAAATAAGACTATGATAGAAAATTTTATGTAATAAACGTCCCATGATATTCAAGATCATAGCTCTTACATTTGGGACAAAAAAGAGGTTTCTCCCGATCAATTTGGCCACCACATTCACAAGCTAAATCAATTTCCCGTTTTTGTGGAGTTGATCTGCGCTCCTGAAATTTACCACACTTCTGACATTGATAACCCAATGTCGAAATCGTATCCTTTAAATCCACGGAGAAACCATGTAGGTGACTAATGAGCTTTTGTTCATGTCCACATTCCCTGCAAACAATAGATCCAGATCCTCCCATCTGATGAAAAAATAAAGGTTTCCCCTTCTCTCCAAAGTCATCAAAACTTTCAAATTCCCCTTTATTATTATAAGTCACCCACTTACCAACTTGTTTATCGTTCAAATAATTTCCTTCTAATATTAAAAAACCATCGCTATTATAATATTTTGCAAAACCGTTCCTTCTTCCGTTTTTGTAAATCCATGTATATCTAATTCTGCCATTTCCGTAATACTCTGTATATTCACCTTCTGGTTTACCTAAATGATAATAACCCTTTTCTATTATTCGACCATCTCTGGTATAGGCTCTCCACTCCCCGTGTTTTTGATTGTTAACAAATGTCCATTCATTATAGTACCCATTCATTAATCTTTCCTTGAAAACACCATTTTTATCAGGATGGTATGAATTGTAGTCCCAAAGATAGATCTGGCTTGATAGTTCAGATTCATTTAAAAAGACATAAATAATGTCATCATCACGCAAGTTTAATATACAGTTATAAACTTGATTCTTTTTATAATTAATAGTTAATTCATTGTGCGTAATAGGTTCGCTATCCTCATTTTCATCCCAATCCTGAAGAACAATCCTGTTCAGGCTTCGCTCCATTATCCTCATATTATATGCAGAGAATAAAGTGTTATTTACAGTTAATAAAACATCTCCATCACAAAGTACCTTCATATTATATTTGTTTCGATTAACAGGTTCTACTACTATTTGTCTTTTTTCATCATTATGATCTGTAAAACCTGATTTACCCCGTCTAAAAATGAGATAGCTTGGGGATTTAAAAGTAAAATTCAGATCCATTGTTTTGATATTTAAGAATGAGAAAAGGTCAAGTGAAAATACCGAAAATTTGTAATTAATTGGGGAAATTTGTTAACAACAGTGTAACTCCGCTAATTAGTATTAGATCGAATTATTGGGAAGCCGACAATAATTTTTATTCCCAATATTCATTACCATTAAAGTCTATATACCCAGTTTGTCCATCATTGCCTTTAACGAACAGCAAATTGGAAATAGAAGGTCTTATTTCTGTAAATTTTATTTCGGTTATGTGGTTCCCTGAAAAGTCCATAATTCCTTCGAGACGATTAACTCGTCCTTTGAATATTTTATTGCTTTCGGAAATTAATTCCAACTTGTCGTATTCACATTCTATTGTTATTTCTCCTTTTGAGTTAATTAAACCACACTTATAATTTTTTTGTATAACCATAAATCCCCCCCTCGGGTGATCAAACTTTTCAAATTCTGGATTTAGGATTATCCCCCCAGAATCATTAATTAGTCCATACTTGTTATTCAATTTGGAAATAAAAAATGTCGGATGGCTGGTTTCAAAATTACATTCAGAAATTTCTTCAAAGCTACAGGGGAAGACAGTTTTTCCCCAGTGATCAATAAGTCCCCATAATTTACCTCTTTTCACTGCCAAAATCCTATCACTAAGATACTTTATTGAATCAAAGTGAACAGGAGTGTATCCTTCTCCAAATCTGTTAAATAAACCCCATTTTGAATTGATACATACTGAAAATAAGTTTTCACCTAATGATTTTATGTTTTCCGCTTGTAGATCAATAAGCATTGAGCCATTCTTATCATAGACAGTATATTTGTTGTCTTTCGAGGCCATTATTGTTTCATCGTTTATTATCCTTATCAAATCATACTCGCAACTAAGTATCAAGCGTCTGTCTAAGCCATAGACCCCACGCTTTTCGTTCTTTTTAACAATTATAAAGTCGTCTTGAACAAAAATGTGATAATCAAACTCTGGTGGTACAATTTCATTGAATCTTTTATCCCAAACACCATATTTGCCTGCAATCTTAACAAGAATCAGATCTTTAGTATCAAATATTTTCTCAACATCTTCAACTCCCTTTAGAAGTATAAGGTCCCCTTCATCATTCATCAAATGGAAACCTTCAATATTTGAGCAAAAGATCAAACCATGGGAATTTTCCACCCCTAATAAGGTTCCTGGTCCAATTTTCTCTCCTGATGATTTTATAACTCCAAAGGCACGACTATCTGATTTAGAAACTTCAAAACGAGCTAAATTATGGACAAAACTATAAATCTTACTTAACCTTAAAAAGGTATTATTGAACTCTAAAAATTTAGGTACTTGAGTAACTTCTCTTGAAATATTATTGCCATAGATATCTTTATATTGATTATCGACTTTAATGCAATCATCAAGAACCTCAATGTCGTGTGGACCGAAATCAATTATAAATTTCCCACTATTATCAATCAAACCATAATTCTTTTCCTTATTAATTTTTATTAGTCCATGTTTTTCCAGTTTAATTTCATCATAAACAGGTGGCAATATGGAATTACCATTAATATCGAAAAGACAATAGTCACTACCGTCTCTACCTCGATAAAGTGTATCTGTAATTCTATCAATATATCTGCAGCTAGTTTTTAAAAGTTCTCTTTTATTATCCAAGTCATAAAGAATATAGTGACCAGGAATATAGTCATAACGAACAATCGCACGACTATGGTTGAGCAGTATAATAAAGTCATATTTACACGGGATAATCTCCTCCCCTTTCTTTGAAATAATCCCTTGTTTTCGATTAAGTGAAACATGTATATAATCGTCTTCTATATTTTTAATTTCTGAATATTTTATGCCAGAAAGAATTTCACCATTAAGGTTGCCTATTCCATATAAATTATTCTTCTGTACTATAATAATATTAGGGTCCAAAAAGGATATTTTTTCAAAATCCAAAATGCATTCTTCTACACCATCAATTGTTAAAATTCCATATATGTTTGAGTTTCGTAAAAAGATGGTTTTATTACTTTGGAAGGGATAAATCTTATTATATCTGCATTCTGTTTGAAACTTTCCAGATAATGTAACTATCCCATATAAATTGCCAATCATAACTATAAAAAAATCCGAGAAAATAGTGGGAAAAACCTTATCAAAGATTGGCGAAAATATTTTCTGACCAGAGAATGTGAATAGCCCATATTTATTACTAGTGGTTACAACTACAGCATTGCCGCAAAGGTCAATGCCATCATATTCCTCTTTAGAGTCCAAATAAGATGAAGGCGAATATAATTTCCAGAAAGAACCTTCTTTTACTTTATAAATATCTGTTGCAATGTACTCGATCGCATTATAAATAGGCCTGGTACATTCTTCACATTCACAATTAGCAACACCCCACAATTCTTCAATACGATAAACTAAAAAACCAGGACTTATAGTTTTGATGTCATCATATAGGAATTTGGTTCTGATGTTCTTTATGGAATTATAGATGCAGTATTTTTCTTTAAAATTTACACCAATATAATCCCAAAATTCCTCGTAAATATTTGGAGTATCAGGTTCGGGTTCCATATCACCCCATTCGTCACTGGAGGACGATCCATAATTAGAGTAACCATAATCGTCATCCTCGTATTCATACCCGTAACTATAGTCAGGTTCGCTGAGCCAGTGCTTTGACCAGGTTTTAAATACCTCGTTAGCCCTTTTGCCACTTTTTAGCTTAGGATTTTCTGGAACAGGATGACCGTTTTTACTATAGAAGAACCTCTTTTGAATTCTCCAAATATTTTCCTCCAATAACTCAATCCCTATGTTTTCACACTTTATAAGTATTTTTTTACTTTCAATATCAAATAACCCGATTTCTTCTCCTCTCCAAGAATACTGACAAACCAGATAATATCTGTTACTATATTTAAACTCCTCAATTTTGGAATAATTAGCTCTTAGTAATATTGAACCATTGTTGCTAAGTAGTCCGACTTTATGATTGGAGGATTTTACTCTTAGGGTTTGAGCATTAAGAGTAACAATATCCAGATATATAAGTGGTATTATTAGTTTACCCTTTTCATTAATAACCCCGCATCTGCCTTTTTTAAGAACTATTGACAATCCATTGCTAAAATCAGTAGCCCAGTCAAATAGCTGAGGTATCTCTAACTCAAAATCCTTGTTAATGAAACCATAAACTGTATTTTGAAACTGATCAATCCCATAAGAAAAAATATCTTCTTTTAATCGTATCAAACTATCATATTTGGGGGGCAGAAGATTATTCCCTTCAATATCGTAAACACCCATTTTCCCATCAAGAGAAAAAATTAAAAAATCTGAAAATTTATTACACCCTAGATTATTATAGTCGCAATGTATTAATGTCCTGCCCAATTTATCTATGAAACCATCCTTGGTTCTACGCACATGGAATCCAAACAATTCTTTGTCCTTGTTATTCCATTGTATCGCATAGCAAGCAGATATATAGTTATATTCTATTTTAATGAGAAACTTACCCAGATGTGTTATAACACCATATTTTGTAGAATATTTACAGATTCCATGTTTATTAAACTTGCTATAGTTCTTTGAAACTATTAGATACTGATCATGCCTTTCAAAATGCTCAATACTTCTTTCAATTTCGTGCCCAGTTTTATCGTAAATGCTACTTCTAGCTATAATACACTCTGAACTGAGAATATCAATATCATTAGGTTTCTCGTACCAGGGTTCCAAAATTTTTTTGCCAAATTCATTAATCAGGCCCCACGCTCGTTCAATTTTAACTTTAGCAAATCCATTATGAAATGGAAGGGCATCATCGAATTTGCATTCAATAATTACATTTTTTGTTGAATCGCAATAGCCCCATTTATTGCCAGCCCTGTAGGGAATTAGGACATTGTGCATTTCTTAGTAATAATTTATTATCTGAATTCTCCTGTTAACTGTAGTCATATAGAAAATAGAAAATTATGCTGTAAGTTAAAGAATTTTTACTAAAAGATAAGTCTTTAACATATTGGTAATCAAATACAGTAATTATATGTTGAGAGAAATCGTAAAATTATCTTAAAGTAGAGTGAGTTGGCAGTGCATAGGCCGATGGCTTTGACCACTTCGCGCCGAACATAATTGACCACCTACAGACGGCTACAAATGTCTGTTAGTAAGTAAAATACTATACAGCATACATGACTGGCCGAATGTGGTCAGACTGTCTGGATTTTACAGTCATGCCATGGAAAACCTTTCACGGAAATTACTTTTGTGGGTGAATTAATGTAAATTTATGAAATAGAATTACCATACGGTGAAAAGACAAAATAAGAATTAGATGCATTATTTTAAGAATATTGTCATATGTCTGTTTATTTTCAGTTTGTTAATTTTTCTCGGTTGTTCGGATAAAGAAGGGCATGAATTTCCCGTTAATGAAATTCCAGGTTATTATGTTTGCTATGTTTCAAGATGGGTTGCTGTAAATGAAAATGATGGATATACTGGATATAATGAAGATAGAGACACAACCACAGCAATTGTCAGTAATAAAGATGGAAACTATGAAATCAATATTGCCCCCCTTAATTTCAATGAAGATCCGACTATCACTATTCCTAAACTAATAGTTACGATAACTGGTTATGATTTTGAACCTATAAGTGACTTATATAGTGCTTATTTTACTTTTCCAAAAACTGGGGACTTTGAGCATGGGTGCTGGCATAATATGCGTTGTAAGTCTTATTTTGAAAGATTTTATGCTGAGTGGATGGCTTTTGATTTAAATCTAAAATGTCTTAATCCTGAAAATGGATATTTTCTGACGGTTCGTGGAATATATTGGCTCAAAAAGTAATTGCCAACCTAGTTGGCATCCGTTTAAATTAAAACAAAGGTCGATGTTCGTTAACACCACACTGATCGTATTCCAATAATGAATCTCAAGTTAGACTTCCTTTCAAATTACAGGAAGTTAATATATGGTAACCATTCCCAATAATTCAATTCTGGGTCATTCTGGGAGGTCCTGGGACATTTTGGTTAATGGTTAAGGAAAAAGTACGGCTGAATTTTATCTTTCATTTAATGTAAAAAAAACCCTGAATTCGGATGTGTCAAAATATCTGAAGTCCGAATTATTTGGCATCTTCAGAATAATGGCATATTTTAGCCAAGCCATGAAAACCCTTATCATCCATCCCAAAGATTCCACAACCGATGTATTGAAAGGAATATACTCCAGACTCAACAACAAAACCGTCATAAATGGAGGAATCCCGAAACTCGATTTAAGAAAACTTATTCAAACCCACGACAGAATCTTCATGCTTGGTCATGGATCACCGTGGGGACTTTTGAGTATGGGTCAGTTTCCCTTTTCTGGTACATATATCATTGACGATTCTTTTGTTGATGAATTAAAAGAAAAGACAAGAAATCTGTATATCTGGTGCCACGCAGATCAGTTTGTTCGGAGACACGAACTCTCTGGGCTCAATTGCGGGATGTTCATTAGTGAAGTTGTGGAAGCTTTTATTTATGGATTCGAGGATATTGACTGGGCCACAATCGAGAGGTCGAATGAGATCTTCGTTCATATCGTTTCAAAGTACATAAATGAACCGATGGAGGTCTTATACGAGAAATTGATTTATGAATATGGTTTGTTGGCAAGGACAAATTCCATTGCCAGATTTAATCTTGAACGGTTGTATTGCAACAGTCAGTCGCCTTATAAGAATCTGAATAAACTTGCTGGTTGAAGGTTCCCAGTGGCAATCTGTAACTTGTCCGGTTAGGATTCCATAGTGTGAGGTACCGAATATAATTTTCTGATAAAATCAGACACTTAGAAGACTCAGAATGAGGACTACGGCCGGTTTCTAAATCGGGGTATTGCTCAACGTTAAAACCAACAAATAAAAAGCCCCGGCTGCTGATTAACGGGGGGTTGAAACTCACTGCATTATCTCGTACTTGGTTACAATACATAACAAAGTTAAAACACACCAGGGCCAGAATAAATTATTTCTGAATATTTTTCATATATTTATTTCATGGAAGATAAGAACAGGACATTAAGCCCGTCAGCAAAGGCATTTCTTGTTCTCATGGCAAAGGTCAAGGGAAAAACTCCGCTTGAGATCATGAGAGATTTTAATTTCCACGTCAAGCAGCAAAAGCATAACGATATTCAAGAGAACCTGACAATGGAAAACATGGAAGCCAAGAATGAGGATTCAAAATAAACAGATTATTAAAGAAGTTTTATCTATTGGCAGGGAGCATTGGATGCATGCGACATGGTTCGGTGCAAGGTACAAAGTACCCGGATTGCTCCCTGCTTTTGTTTGTTACTCACTGCAATAAATTCTGCTTAAATGAAATAGAATACCTTGAAATATTACCTTGAACACTGCTATTGGTTGATTTTAGTCGTCGCATCTTTTTTTCCAAATAATGGCACTTTAATGGTAGTTTAGTTAACT
>JAGODU010000355.1 GCA_017998095.1 Prolixibacteraceae bacterium
TTTTCAGATGCTCTTATAATACCGCTTTAATTATTTCCTTAACGTTATCAGTAATGCCGTAAGTATAGACGTGAAGGCTTGGTACCTTGTTAGCAATAAGGTCTTTAGCTTGATGGACAGCCCATTCAGTGCCGACCTTTTTTGCATCGTCGTTATTTTTACATTTAGAAAGTTCGTTGGCAAGTTCAACAGGAAGATCAATTCTGAATATCTTAGGCAAAACGGTCAGCTGATTCATAACTGCTATAGGCTTTAGTCCCGGTATAATTGGAACTGTAATTCCTATTTCCCTGCATTTTTTTACAAAGTTGTAGTATTTGTCATTGTCAAAAAACATCTGAGTGACAATATAATCGGCTCCGGCATCAACTTTTTTCTTTAGGTAAAGAAGATCACTGTCAAGGTTGGGAGCTTCGAAATGCTTTTCCGGATAGCCCGCTACTCCTATAGAAAAATCGAGAGGAGTGTTGTTTTTTAAATATGGATCGAGGTATTTGCCTTTTTTAAGGTTGGAAATTTGTTCAACAAGTTCATTTGCATTTGAGTTTCCATCTTTCTCGGGAGTGAAAACAGGTTCTTGCTTCGATCCGTCACCGCGTAAGGCAAGGACGTTATCTATACCAAGGAAGTTGAGGTCAATAAGGACGTGCTCGGTTTCACTTCTTGTGAATCCTCCGCAAAGGATATGAGGAACAACAGGTATTCCGTATTTGTATTGGATAGAAGCAGCTATAGCAACGGTTCCCGGCCTTTTTCTTACAGTTCTCTTTTCAATCAGGCCGTCTTCCCTGGTTCTGAAATCAATTTCATCACGATGCGTAGTAATATTTATATATCGTGGGTTGAATTCAACAAGCTGATTTATTGTTTCATATAATTTGTCGCCGCTGGAACCTTTTAAGGGCGGAAGTAATTCGAAAGAAAAGAGTGTCTTGTCGGAATTACTGATTATGTCGATTACTTTCATTCTGATATAAATTATTTTGAGTGGCAAAAGTACAAATATAATCTGATTGAGTTTTGAAGAATTAATATAAGAGATTAGTTTTTTTAATAGGCCATGAATCGTTAACTTTGTGATTGTAAATAAAGATGAGATGTATTCAATAAGACAAAATAAAGTTTCAAGGTTAATACAAAAAGAGCTTGCAGAAATTTTCCTTCATGAAAGCAGGGAACATTTCAAGGGAAAGATGATTTCTGTAACTGTTGTAAGGGTTTCTAAAGACCTGGCAGTAGCAAAGATTTATCTTAGTATTTTTCCTTCTGAGGGGGCTGAAGAGGTATTAAATCTGATTAAGCAATTATCTCCGCAACTGCGGGGAATGCTGGGGAGGAAGGTTGGTAAGCAGCTAAGGATAGTTCCTGAACTTGATTTCTTTGTTGACGACAGCCTTGACTATATTGACAATATTACTCATATACTTAAAAGTTAAAAGAGGAACAAATGCAGTACGATCCGATAAAAAAGAGTCTGGGAAAGTTATTCAACCGTTCAGTTTGTTTCAGGAAAGTATTTTACATGCTTCTTGATTTGCTTTTACTTCGTTCCTGGCACATAAGGCAGGAGCTGAAAAAATGGAATTCTCCTGAAAATCCGGTTATTCTGGATGCAGGATCAGGGTTTGGTCAATATTCATACCGTATGGCCAAAATATTTCCGGGAGCATTGATAAAGGCAGTCGATGTTAAGAATGAACAAGTACAGGATTGCAATGAATTCTTTTTAAAGAGCAAATTAAATAACCGGGTAATATTTGAAGTTGCCGATTTAACTGAATATGTTGAAGAGGGTCAATTTGATTTGATTCTTTCCGTTGATGTAATGGAACATATTGAAGATGATATAGCGGTTTTCAAAAATTTCTATAAGTCTCTTAATAATAAAGGAATGCTTATTGTTTCAACACCAAGTGATAAGGGAGGTTCTGATTCGCACAATCATGAAGAAGGGACAGGCTTCATAGATGAGCATGTACGAGACGGTTATAATATCGATGAGATAAGAAACAAATTGCATGAAGCAGGATTTCTGAATATCAACGCAAGATATCAGT
This sequence comes from Prolixibacteraceae bacterium, assembly GCA_017998095.1. Next base: position 2,058 of record JAGODU010000355.1, read on the forward strand.
ATGGTAAGTCAGGACACATATCGTGGTTATTATCAATGAAGTATCCAATTCAAATGATTGGAGTCAGCAAGTTATTCTTCATAATTCTTCCTTTTTATTATCTGATTGCATTTCCTGTTTCAGCTTTATTAAACTGGATTGATGTTATTAAGGTGCATAATACAGGAACCGGATTAATAGTTACAGCCATCAAATAATTGAATTTATCATTTTACATAGCGCGCAGATATCTTGTTGCCAGGAAGTCGAGGAATGTTGTAAACATCATTTCAGGAGTTGCTTTGACAGGGGTCATAGTATGTACCATTGCCCTTGTTGCTGTGCTTTCAATATTCAATGGCTTTGATGTTTTGATTAAATCTTTTTTCAGTGTTTTCGATCCTGAAATTAAAATAACATTAGCAGAAGGTAATCAGTTTAATCCGGATACTGATGAACTACAAAAAATCAGGAACGACAAATCAGTAATACATTTTTGTGAAGTAGTAGAAGAAATTGCACATTTTAGGTTCGAAGAGAGGCAGCATATAGCATATATAAAGGGGGTAGATGAAGAATATCTTGAAATGAGCACTCTTGATTCAATGATGTACGATGGAAAACTAATTCTTTTTGACGGCAATTTTCATTATGCTGTTATTGGAAGAGGGTTAAGCTATAATCTTGGGGCATCTGCTAATTTTATTCATCCTTTGTTTATATCGGTTCCCAGGAAAGGTACAAATATCAACATATTATCAAATCCATTTAATCAGGAATATTTTTTCTTATCGGGAGTTTATTCAGTTAATCAGCAGGAAGTCGACGACATGTATGCTTTGATTTCAATAGAAAAGGCAAGGGAATTGCTTGAAATGGGGAATAACGTTACAGCAATTGAGATGAAGTTAAAAGAAGGCACTGATATTAAAAAATTTCAGAAAGGGACTCAAAAATTGCTGGGCGATAAATATAAGGTTTTGAAC
>JAGODU010000102.1 GCA_017998095.1 Prolixibacteraceae bacterium
ATAGGCGATTTCGGTCTGTCAAAAAGCTATATCCTTCATGGCGGAACAATCACAAAGGCGGGGGAATTTGCCGGCACCCTTTTTTACTGCGCCCCCGAGCAGATATTTAACTTTAAGGACGTAAGGCCGCATACTGATATATACTCTATAGGAATGACATTATATCATATAATTACAGGTGAATATCCGTATGACTTTCCCACAAGACAAAGGTTTGTTGAGATGGCAAAACAAGGACAACGGCCGAGAGACCCGATAGACATAATATTAAGCGCTGATAAGCCTACGCCGATCGAGAAGAAAAGATCAGATATTCCGGGAAAGCTGGCAAAGGCAATAAATAAGGCAATCGAGAAGGATGCATCAAAACGTTTCAAATCGGCAGAGGAATTTAAAAATGCTTTATCGGGTGCTTTATGAAAGTAGTCCATAAAACCTATACCGGCAGGGTACGAGAACATAACGAGGATTATGTCTTTGTAGACAAAAGAAGGGGCATCTTCATTCTCGCAGACGGTATGGGCGGACATCAGGCCGGAGAAATCGCAAGCGAACTGGCCGTCAAAACAGCCTATTCATTTTTAGTCCCCCATTTTTTAAAGGGGGGTAAGGGGGGCTTAGAATCCGAAACCGATATTAACAAACTTCTTCTCAGTGCTATGTTTGCAGCCAATGATGCAGTGCTCAACAAAGCAAAGACTGACCTTAATCTCATGGGTATGGGCACAACCCTTATAATTGTAATCGCCAGAAATAACGTTGCTCATATATGCCATGTCGGCGACAGCAGGGTATACCTCATAAGGGACGGCATAAAGCAGATTACAAAAGACCATACCCTTGGTGATTATCTTGTAGAACATAAACTTATGACACGAGAGCAGGTTCCTCCTCAAAAATGGCACACCCTTACCCAGGCAGTCGGAACATCAAAAGATTTAGCCCCAGAACTCAATCCCATTAATCTGCTGGAGGGTGACATTCTTCTATTATGCTCAGACGGCCTTACGGATATGCTTTCTGATGGTGAAATTCAGCATGTAATTCAGCAATATAGCAAAAATCTCAATAAGACTGTAAATAATCTCATAAAAGAAGCAAACGGGAAAGGTGGAAGGGATAACATATCAATTGTGCTTATACAAATCTAATTGTAAACGTTGCATATGCCTTGACATATATCAGTATAATGCTATACTGATATAAAGGAGACTGATTATGGGTATGACAAAAAGGGTTCAATTCTTTTTTCCGGACGACCTGTTGACTGAAATAGAAAGAGAATCTCAAAGGAGAGAAGTTTCAATGGCTCAGTTTGTCCGGGAGGCTGTAAATAAATACCTGGAAGAGATAAAAGGAAAATCTTCAGAAAAAGATACCCTTGATGAACTGGCAGGGTTCATTGAGATAGGAACCGATCTATCAGAAAATCACGATAAGTATCTTTACGGAGAGAAGGCTTGAAGGTCTTCGTTGATACCTCTGCCTGGGTTGCCTACTTCGATAAAAAAGACACAAACCATGAAAATGCTCTGAATATCTGGCAACAGTTGAAAAGAGAAAGGGCTATCCTCTGCACAACCGACTACATCCTTGATGAAACACTGACGCTCCTCAAAATAAGGGCAGGCAGTGATGCATCGCTTATAGCGGTAAACGCAATCATAAAAAGTCCAAGCACAGAAGTAATCTGGGTAAAAGAAAAACTTTTTATGGGCGCTTTAAAATTATTTGAAAAATACAAAGACCAGCGCTTCAGTTTTACCGACTGTATCTCCTTCGAGGTTATGAAAATATCAAACATCCAGAAAGCCTTTGCCTTCGATGTTGACTTTCTGAAATCAGGGTTTGAGGTATTCGACATAAACTGATTTTTATAAGGAATTACAAGCATTTACCTATTAAGTTTTGAAAAAAATGCGGACAGGGTTATAAAGTGGCGCTTGAAGATGATGTTCCTTTAAACTGGCAGCCCGGTCAGATAATTGCAGATTTATATCAAGTAGAAGATATGACCTCGGGCGGCATGGGTGCAGTTTATTTTGTTAAGCATTTAAAGTGGGGAATAAAGCTTGCTGTTAAAACACCACTTCCTCAAATTGTCAGCAACGAATCAGTCATGAGACGATTCATAAAAGAAGCAGAAACATGGGTAAATCTTGGTTTACATCCTAATATTGCAAGTTGTCACTATGTGAGGATGATGGGCGGAATTCCACGCATATTTATTGAATATGTGGATGGGGGCAGCTTAAAGGATTGGATTATTGGACTGGAGGGCTATTCACACAAAGCCCCTCCTCTGTTTCCATATTTACCTCCAGATAACAAGGTGGTAAGGGAAAAAAGAAGAGAAAAAGAAAGAATAATGAAACGGCATTTGTCTGCAGGACCATCATTATTTCCAATGAGCAAAGAGATACTGAGGACAATAGGCGAAAATCTCGATCTCGCCATTCAAATATGCAGGGGCATGCAGTATGTACACGAAGAAGGTGTAATCCATAGAGATTTGAAACCTGCAAACTGTCTTGTTACAAAGGATGGAACAATAAAGGTAACAGATTTTGGTATCGCAAAGATAGGAGACGACATCGAGACAATATCGAGTTTAGAAATGATACAAACAGGAGAGGAAAGTATTTCTATAACAGGGAGTAGTTTTGGAACGCCCGAATATATGTCTCCGGAACAATTTGTGGATGCAAAGCGAGTGGGAAGAGGGTCAGATATTTATTCGTTCGGTGTAATGCTTTATGAGATGGTATGTGGAAAGAAACCTTTCGTGATGCCGGGGACTATGCTACCAGTTGCAAGGGAAATATTTTACAGAAACGCTCATTTATATGAGAAACCTGTTGCGCCTTTTACCGTCTGGAAAGAATGTCATCGTGGTTTAAACAACTTGGTATTAAAGTGTCTTGAGAAGAATCAGGAAAATAGACCGAAATCCTTTAGCGAGATCGAGGAAGAACTTTTAAGAATTTATGGCGAGATAACAGGAGAATTATATCTAAGGCAAAAACCTGATAAAATTAAGCTTCGGGCAGATGCCTTAAATAACAAAGCGTTATCATTGCTGGATTTAGGGCACGAAAAAGAAGCAGATAAGTGCTGGGAAGAGGCATTGAAACATGATCCATCTCATCTTGCCGCCATATTTAATCAAGGATATAGCCTATGGCAAAAAGGTATGCCTTACCATTATATATTAGAAAAACCAATGTATATAATAAAACATATCCATGAAAACAATCCTGATTACTGGCGTTACCGTGCATGGTTACATTACGAACGAGGTGAGACAGAAGCTATAGAGGTAATCCAGAACTCGAAACATAGAATCACTGATCCTGAGTTTTTGAAAGCGCTTAACGATCCAGGCAGACCATTAGGAAGACTGATACGCACTTTTGGGGTACTTATTAAAGCGGTGCACAATATCACTTTTTCACCTGAAGGAACACGCGTGCTATCGGGAATAGATGATGGAACCCTCATACTCTGGGATGTAGAAACTGGCAGAGAAATACGACAGCTTACAGGACATACCGATGAAGTATCCTCTATTGCCTTTTCCCCTGATGGACAATATGTGATATCAGGGAGTCATGATAATACCCTCAGACTTTGGGAAGTAGAAACTGGCAGAGAAATACGACAGTTTGATGGACACAATGATGCTGTAATATCTGCTGCCTTTTCTCCTACTGGGGAATGTATCTTTTCCATAGATTCAAGCAGTACGGTCAGGATGTGGGAGACATTTACAGGTAAGGAGATGCTGCTTTGTGAGATAAACGATGATTTTCCACTTGGATTTACCTTTTTCTCTAATGGAAAATACCTAATTTCGATAGATGATTATAACACCATCAAGCTTTGGGGGACACCAACTGGCAAGGAACTTCAACGTTTTGAAGGACATACAGGTTGGGTATCATCTGTTTCCCTATCCCCAGATGGAAAATATGTGATATCAGGGGGTAGCGATAATACCCTCATACTTTGGGATGTAGAGACCGGTAGAAAAATACGACAGCTTGACGGACATACAAAAAGTGTAGAATCTATCGCCTTTTCCCCAGATGGAAAATATGTGATATCAGGGGGTCGCGATTATACACTGAGACTCTGGGATGTAGTAACAGGTAAAAAAATTGGATGTTTTGAAGGACATGAAGAGCCGGTTGTCTCCGTTGCATTTTCCCCTGATGGAAGATATGTGCTGTCAGGAAGTGATGATGGAAACCTCATACTATGTGATGCAAAAACAGTCAGAGAATTAAGACGGTTTAAGAAATATGCCGAAGTATCCTTTTTTGATATTTCCCCAGATGGAAAATATGCTTTATCAGAGGGCGATGATGGATTTTTAAGGCTCTGGGACGTAGAAGTTGGTGAAGAAATACAGCTTTTTGAGGACCATGGCGGAAAAGCTGGTCATATTTACCCCTCTGTAGATGGAAAATATGCGTTATTAGAAAGTCATGATAGGCATTTCAATCTCTTGGACGTAGAAACTGGTAAAGAAATGCGCCGGTTTGATAGACATAAGATAAACTCTGCCGCTTATTCACCAGATGGGAAATATGTGTTATCAGAAAGTGATGATGGAACTTTCAGACTTTGTAATGTAAAAACAGGTAAAGAAATTCTACCGTTTTACGATTTGGTATACTCCGTTGCTTTTTCTCCAGATGGAAAATATGTACTATCGGGTGGTAACGAAACCCTCAGACTCTGGGATGTAGAAACTGGCAGAGAACTTATATGTTTCCAAGGACATCAAGATAGTGTGTGCTCTGTCGCCTTTTCCTCAGATGGAAGATATGTACTGTCAGGGAGTTTGGATGGGACTATCGAACAGTGGGAAGCAAGATTCTCAACAAAGACATTTAAAGAGATTCACCCTTACCCTGTACTATCACGTATCAGGTCTAATGCCGAGTTTTTATGGGATTTAAGAAAGGTAAAAGATCTCCTCGCATCGGCAAAAAAATGTATCGAGAAGGATTCATTTCTGGAGGCTTATCTTTTTCTTCGGCAGATTCAGGTTTTATCTGGACACGAAAGAGATAAGGAGATTGTTGATCTCATAACCCAGTGTGGTCTCAATGGGAATGGTAGACGCAGATATATCAAATCAGATTGGCAATCAGCAACCTTTCAAAAATATAGTGGTGTTGTAAAATCAGTTGCATTTTCTCCTGATGGAAGATATGTGCTGTCAGGGGGAGGTAAAAATACCCCCATACTCTGGGATGTAGAAACTGGCAGAGAAATACGACAGTTTGATGGACATACGAAAGGTGTAGAATCTGTCGCATTTTCCCCAGATGGAAGGTATGTGCTGTCAGGAAGTTTGGACAGAGCCATTAGACTCTGGGATGTAGAAACTGCTAAAGAAATTAGATGTTTTGAAGGACATACAGGGCAGGTTGTCTCTGTCGCATTTTCTCCTGATGGAAGATGCGTGCTGTCAGGGAGTTGGGATGAAACCCTCAGGCTATGGGATGTAGAGACAGGTAAAGAAATTCGACAGTTTATATGGGATGTAGAGACAGGTAAAGAAATTCGACAGTTTAAAAGATATCCCAAATGGGTATACTCTGTCGCATTTTCCCCAGATGGAAGGTATGTGCTGTCAGGGAGTTTGGACAGAGCCATTAGACTCTGGGATGTAGAAACTGCTAAAGAAATTAGATGTTTTGAAGGACATAAAAGGCATGTTGTCTCTGTCGCATTTTCCCCAGATGGAAGGTATGTGCTGTCAGGGAGTTGGGATGAAACCCTCAGACTCTGGGATGCAGAGACAGGTAAAGAAATTAGATGTTTTGAAGAACATACGGGAGGGGTTACCTCTGTCGCTTTTTCTTCTGACGGAACATATTTGCTGTCATCAGGAAGCGATACTATAAGGCTCAGGGTGATAGACTGGAATTGGGAATTTCCAGACACTATAAATAATTATGATAGAAAACCAAAATTGTAATTCTGTAAAATTGTTTTGGAATTTATATATATAGCTGACAATCAAAAGAGGACTCTGAATAGAGTCCCAAGTTTGACAAAAAAGGAGAGTAAAATGAAACAGTATTTAGTTTTTATGGCAGATTTAGCCATAGCCCCTCTTCAGGGACAAAATCCTAGAGGTGGCAGAATCGAGAATCTTGATGAAATTGAGGCTGCACGAACTCTTGCCAAACGCGAAAAAGACAAATGGGATTTGGTGTTTGTTTACAGAAAACAGCAAAAAGGGCAACTTGAAAAAATTGAACAATACCAAAAAGGTAGAAAGTATGAGGTTGAAAAAGATTGATAGGAGATTAAGGGAACACCCTAAAAGAGTAAATATCTTCTGGTGAAGATGTTGTCCTGAAAGAGATAAATTGTATACGGCTATGATTTCTCAATTCAATGATATTGGTAATTTACCTGAAATTGTTTACTATATTGATGAAACGATTTCCCCAACAGTTTTTTATAGGCTGAACAATAGATCGAACATTATATGAACGGATTAGAAATGGATATCAATCCAGATAAAATTTCAGCAGAACAAACTATTTGGCGCTATATGGCGTTGTGGAAATTCATTCATCTCTTGAAATATAATGCATTATGGTTCACACGGGCAGATGAACTTGGCGATCACCTTGAAGGGACCGTTACACAATCAGAAATAAAGAGAAGGCATGAAAAATGGAAAACGGGAGGATGCAGAGAAAAACTTGAAAGCGGTTCAGAGCTTGGGAGACAAGTGGTATATGCAAATTGCTGGAGTATGATGAAAAATGAATCATACCTCTTATGGAAAGCTTATACCCCTGAACTTGTCGGGGTTGCCATAAAATCCACAATAAAAAGACTATCCAGTTGCTTTATGAAATGCCCACACGATCTTACCGAATACCAACAGCTTCATTTCAGGAAAGTGAAATATATCGATTATTCCGAATATAAGGATTGTAAAGAGGATAATCCGTATGCACCTTTCAGACGTTTTTTCCATAAAGAGAAAGCATACCGGGGCGAAAGAGAGCTTAGAATATTCTTGCTTCAACAGAATACCGTCGATGAGCAGCCCTCAGGGAAAGAAAGGAGTGTTGATCTGGATATCCTTATCGAAGAAATTTATGTACTTCATAAGCATGAGTCTGTAATAGCTTTTAAAGAAACAATGGAAACTTTGATGGAAAAATTTGGACTGGATAAAAATGTAAAAGTGTCGGCCATTGCACAAGAGGCATTGTTTTGAGAATAATGTTTTTTAATAAGGCGAAGTGAATGGGGTCTTGCAATGCAATATTTTAAGGAGTTATCAAATCCTTAACGAGGCGTCAAAATAAAATGATAAATATCATAAAAGAAATAGCAAAACGTCTCGAAGACGCCGGTATTGCATATATGTTTACCGGCTCAACGGCGCTGAATTTCTATGCAACCCCAAGAATGACCAGAGATATAGATATTGTTGTGGAACTTCACCCGGAAGATGCTAAAAAAATATACGAGCTTTTTGAAAAAGATTTTTACATAGATGCGACAATGATTTACGATGCAATAAAAAGGCATGGCATGTTTAACATCATCCATTCTGAATCGGTGTTCAAGGTAGACTTTATTGTACGAAAGGATAACCCATATCGCTTGGAAGAATTTCAAAGGAAAAAACAGATGGCGTTCGAGGGCATGGATATATTTATCGTTGCCCCGGAAGACCTTATTCTTTCGAAGCTCGCCTGGATAAAAGAAACCATGTCAGAGCTACAGATGAGAGATATAAGAAGCATGCTCCAGTCCGTAAAAGGATTGGATTTTGTTTATCTTGATAAGTGGGCTGATTATCTGGGCGTTACAGAGATATATAGGCAGGTAAACGGATGAATGACACAGAACAATTCATAGAAGATAAGTTTTTTGAGATGATGATGAAAAAAAGTGGCGAGGAAAGGATGAGGATGGGTTTAGAGATGTTTGAACTGGCAAAAAAATCAATAATCGCCTCGATCCTTCATGAGAACAGCGGTATATCCGAAACAGAGATGAAGGTTGAAATTCTGAAGAGATGTTATGGGGATGTTCTTACTCCCGAGATTGAACAAGGTTTCAGGGAGAAGATAAGGAAGGTTTAAGATTATGGTGTGAAAATTAAGAGGACAGCAATAAAAAATAAATCACCTTTGCGAGAGTGTTGTCCTAATGAAGATAAATTGTTATAAAGGTAAATAATATGATTCCCGAATTCAATAAAGATTGAAATTTGCACGTTGGTAACGAAAAGGTTTATGAAGGGAGGCTTTATGAACAGCAATAAGACTATAAATATTTTGGATATGATTAAGAATAACAAGGTTATCCTACAAAATAACTATGGGGTGAAAAAAATAGGACTTTTTGGTTCTTATATAAAAAATACACAAAGCAAAAAGAGCGACATAGATATTCTTGTTGAGTTCAATAAGGATATTGACCTTTTTGATTTCCTGGATGTCAAGGATTTCCTTGAAAAAATCCTGAATAGACGTGTAGACCTTGTGATGAAATCAGCCCTGAAACCTAACATCAAAAAACATATTCTGAATGAGGTCCATTATGTATAAGGAAGGGAGAGATATAACCGATTTTATTCAGGATATTCTCAATTCAATCAAGGAAATAGAAGAATTTACCAAAGGCATGACGTATGAAGATTTTAGGGGAGACAACAAAACATGCAATGCAGTAATAAGAAGTCTTGAGGTATTGGGTGAGGCAACAAAACGGATTCCTCTTACGTTGAGAAATGAATACAAGGAGATACCGTGGAAAAAGATGGCAGGTTTGCGCGATGTCTTGATTCATGAATACATGGGTGTTGATATAAAAACTGTATGGAATGTTGTAATAAAAAGAATTCCTGAGATAAAGCCACTCATCGAAAAGGTTAAAAAAGAGACAAAATCTAAAGCAAAGAACACATAACGATGATCCCTTATTCTAAATCCATTTATCTTATCTGGCAGTTGGCGGCAGCAGAAGCCCATTCCGGAAAACGCCGGTTTATTGAGATCGAGCATATTTTCATCGGGCTTCTAAGAGCTGGCGATGCGCTTGATGAAAAATACCGGAAGCAATTCGGGATCGCAGTGAATGAGGAGGACATGCCTGTCCTCAGAAAAGAACTGTCACCGGTGGATGAGCCTTTTGCTGAGCTTGCAATTGATAAGGTCAGGTTAAGGCGTCATATAAGAGGACTTCTGGGGAAAGGGGATTCCGTCTATGACGGCAAGGTTATTCACAGAAGCGAGAAATGCAAAGGTTATTTCAGTCAGGCGGAACACATTGCAGCTAAGGCCGAGGATTCTAAGATTAAGCCCATATACCTTTTGAAAGCTATTATAGATAATCCCAGCACCGATATAGAGAAAGCGCTGACCGGTTTTAATTGTGATATTGATGATTTTCGGAGAGTATTAAGGGGTGAGAAGGTAAAGGCACCCGTAGGAGGAGCAAAGGCCGGTGCATTGCAGGCATTCGGTGTTGACCTTACGCGCCTTGCAAGAGAAGGCAAAATTGAACCGCTGATCGGAAGGAAGGAAGAGCTTCTCAAAATAATCAGGACATTAACACGAAAGACAAAGAACAATCCTGTGCTCATAGGCAAAGCAGGAGTTGGAAAAACCGCAATTGTAAAAGGGTTTGCCTTGAGAATTGCACAAAAGAAAATAACTCCACAGCTTCAGGGTAAAAAGATTATCGAACTTAATATTGCCGGCATCATTGCAGGCACAAAATACAGAGGGGAATTCGAGGAAAAGCTCCTTAGAATAATCAACGAGGCAAAAAAGGATAGCAACGTCATACTGTTCTTAGATGAGATTCACACAATAGTTGATACTGGCAGCACAGGAGACAATGCCCTTGATGTGGCAAATATCATGAAGCCTGTTCTTGCGAGTGGCGAGATAAAGTGTATCGGCGCAACAACAATAGACGAATACAGGAAATACATAGAGAAAGACCCTGCCCTCGAAAGAAGATTTCTCCCCGTAATGATAGACGAACCTACCGAGGAAGAAACCATCAACATACTAATGGGCCTAAAAAAGAGGTATGAGAAACACCATAATGTTGAAATAACAGATGATGCTATTGAAGCAGCGGTAAGATTGTCGGTGCAATACATTTCAGACAGACAGTTGCCTGATAAGGCGATAGACGTGCTTGATGAGTCATGCAGCAGAGTAACCGTAAAGGATGTAAGTTACTGCGTGAAGCCTGACGATGTTAAAACCGTTGCAGTGACAGTGACAGAACAGATTGTTGCAGAAGTCGTGTCGGATTGGACAGGCGTCCCAGTTGAAAAAAACAGCGAAAAAGAAAAGAACCTCATTGTTCGGCTTGAAGAAGAACTCAACAAACGGATTATTGGTCAGGAAGGGGCTGTAAAAAAGGTTGTAAAGGTAATCAAAATTTTAAAAGCAGGCATGAGAGACTCCAACAAACCATCCGGTGTATTTCTTTTTACAGGACAAACGGGGGTTGGCAAAACCGAACTCGCAAAGGCCATCGCAGAATCCCTGTTCGGTTCGGAAAATGCTTTGATCCGCTTTGATATGTCGGAGTTTATGGAACAGCACAGCGTTTCAAAACTTGTCGGCTCCCCTCCGGGATATGTAGGATATGAAGAAGAAGGGCAATTGACGGCGAGACTTAGGACAAAACCCTATTCGGTTGTACTATTTGATGAGATAGAAAAAGCACACAATAAGGTGCTCGATTTGTTTCTCCAATTGTTTGACGAAGGGCGGATTACAGACGCCAAAGGCAAAACAGTAAATGCAAAAAATGCAATATTCATTATGACTTCAAATGTTGAAACTGAACAGTACAGAAAGAAGCATATCGGTTTCGGCAACCCTGACGAGAAAGAAGAAGGACAGGATATAAGGGCCGAACTGAAGGGGGTCTTCAGGGCTGAATTCTTAAACAGAATAGATGAGATTATACCATTCCTAAATCTTGATGATGCCGACGCAGCAAAAATAGTCGCCCTTATGCTTGATAAGCTTGCAAACAAACTGAAAGCGCAGGAAATATTTATAGAATTCAGTAAGGAAGCTATTAAGCTTATAGCAAAAGAAGGCTATGACAGCCAGTTCGGTGCAAGACCTATTGCAAGAACAATTGAACAGCTTATCAGTATACCCATATCAGAAAAAATCATAAACGGAGAGCTTAAAACAGGCGGTAAAGTTATCGTTAAAGCCGAAGACGGAAAGATTCTTTTCATACTGTCATGAAGGAAGAGGCGTGACCTTCAAAAGCCTGAACAACTTTTACGAATCGCTACTTTGAGCACACTTCGGAAACCCTGCCGATGAACTGGAGCAGGACTGCGGCCAGCGCCGCGCTTAGTACCTATAATAACAGATATTATTCAATTTTTCCCGTTCATAAATATTGCACGTTACAATTGAAGCATAGTACTGGTTGCCAATCAATTTTCCGTGCATGTGGACTTCGACTGTCCTTCCTTATTATGCATTGCAAAATTTCGCATGAAAAGCAATATTCCAAATGGAAATTAATGCCACAATCAAACATTATTTTGATCGAAATTGAAAAATCTTTATAAGATAATGAACTTTAAGGCGGGGAAGTTGTTCAAGGAAACGGATATCTTAACAATTATAAGTTCAGAAAAAAGGTTGCGAAATCTTCTCACAGCATTCTTTCCGGAAAACTATGCCAATTTTCCTACAAAAAAGTATATTCTTTTTGCCGCTTAATATCAGTAAAAAACAAACTACAATCTATTTTATGCAATATATGACATACTTTTGCCTGTCTTACCTGTATGCTGTTAATTGTTAGATTCATGAATGAAAGGGGCTGTCAATGGATAGAAAGTTAGATTTGGTAGAATCATACGGAAGCACTTTTCGAGACCTCATTAACGCGAAAGTTCAGCCAGCAAAGCTTCCGATCCGTGAAGCGTTGAAACTCAGTAAGGACGAGGACTGGGACTTTTTGTGTACCTCTATGGATATCATCGAAGATGCTTGCTTGGTAATTGACAATTTTGTCAGGTTCGGCCTTGACGGTCCCACCAAATATGATGAGGGTGGCGAAAGGTACTTACGTTTGTATGGGATATTGAGCGCAACCTACATTCAACAGGAAGCCGTGTTGAAGCTCTATCAACTCATGAATGTCCCTCCTTCCTTAAAAGAAAGCAGGGATGTGCTTGATGCCTTGGAAATACGCCTTCTCAGGCATAAACTTTCCTCCCACAGTACCAATTATTACGACAAAGACAGCAACTCCATCCAAACATATGCACCAATTCGTGTTGACTTGAAAGGATTTCATTGCGGATACATGAACTTTGAAGAGAAAAAGACTCATTCAGTTGACCTTCAAAGTGCGATTAATCAGCATCTCGAAACATTGATAGAAATGCTGGACAAGATTTTGGATAAGGCAATAAAGACCCTGTATAAAGGACAGGAAACATGTGAAAACTGTCGGGAGTTTTCGGAGAGATTAGATAATCTCCGAATCAGACGAAAAGGCGGGATAGTTACCAAGCTTCCGGATGGAAGGAAGCTTGTATTGATGACAGAACCTGAAATCTAAACACTTGATGCAGCCAATCGCCGATAAAGCCGGCTCTGGGCTGATCCCCATGTTAGGCTTCGTTTTAGTTGGTAATCCACTATTAGCACCAAAAGACCCCATACTGGACTTGTAGGTGTTCACAATAACAGGCAAATTCATTTTATCTTCCTAAATCCGTATCACATTACCAAGTATTATATTTAATTCCTTACCATAGACAATAAAGTGCGGCCCTGTAAATGATCCAGATTAATACAGGGCCGCACTATTTTAAGCTTCCTTACATGCTATCTATCATATATCGTTTGGGATTTATTCCAAGAATTTTTGCCGCCTTCAATAAAAGAGGTTTTCGGACGCTTTTGTAAACTTTTTCCCACTCTAATTGCTGATCACTAGGATAAAGGTCATAGTCATAGTACTTATCGATTTCATTTGTCAGAATTTTATTCAAATCATCGGACTTCATTGAATCCAATTCATAACAGCCGTCCACATTAAATGTTTTTCTAAACTCATCAAAATGCAGATAATCTTCGCCATTTTTGTCGAGAGGTTGTTTAATAAGGCCATCAACCTGATCCGGATTGAGGCACACCCAGCTTATCTTATGGACTTTATCTTCCAGATTAGCGCGGATACGGTTATATAATTTCCATCCACTGTAGTTCAGGTTACCGACATAGAGGACGACATATTTCTTTGGCTTTCCATTTTTATTGGTTTCGCCGTAGAAATCCCACATAACGGACACTCTTGCCGGATCTAAATAATCTAATGCACAATCTGCGGTGATTTGCAGATGCCATTCCAATACCAATTTTATATATTCGGTCAGCACAGGGTTTTCAACCAGTATTTCTACTTTGAAATCCTGGGTTTTCCAGATGTCCAAGGGGGGAGCCTGCAAACAACAATTTTCGAGAGATGTGAAAAGGTAGTCTTTTACGCTAGGACCCATAATTATGACGGGATCGTAGCTTAGATGCATATGCATGCCCCAATCGATTATATCTTCAACCCAGTATTCTTTTTTCAGGGCTGCTGCAACAACGATGTCGTAGAGCATTTTGCTATTCTCAAAAGAATTTTCAATGAGACCAACTCTAACCATATGGTAGTAGAGTTTTTTAAAAGTAACGTGTTTGCTTGCCTTTGATGCTTCATAACTTAATTTTTTTATTGTATCATAATCAATGTTATTCATAAATTATCTCCTTATGTTTTATTATTTGCACTGGTTTAAATTTCTTATAATTGACGACCGGATCAGACCTTGCTCGCCTTAGCATGTTTTGAATAATTGATAAAGAGCCTTGCATAAAATCTTAATTTTGGGATATTTTTTTAGATTACTG
>JAGODU010000103.1 GCA_017998095.1 Prolixibacteraceae bacterium
GTTACAGGATCATCGCTTACTGAGGCATATTCTTCTAATATATCAGTAGCAAAATCAACATGAAGATCATCAGGTTTATATTGTGATGCTGTTTCTCCAATAAGTTTTACCATGCTTAAGCGGGCAGCAGAAACCATAGCCCAGGCCTTATCTGATACATATATCTGCTGAGAAAGGTTATGCTCAAATTCTTCTCTTATGCTATCAACCATAGTCTTTTGAAGTTCTAAAACATTAATTCCTTGTTTTGAATTTCTTAACACAAGCGATTCCGGCCTTATTCTTTCCAGAAAGATAGTTAATCGTTCATAAGCCTGAAGCTTTAATGGAAGGGTCTTATCAGAGAACTTTACCTTTAATTCTTGTTTCCGTTGTTGCTCAAATTGATCGAAGAACGATTTCAGCATGTAATATACAAACAAGAAGATTACTATCAGCGGAAATAATAAAGCGATTGATTGTTCAACTATTTTTTGCCAGTCCATCACTGTTTTTTTTAGGTTTATTACAAAAAATTAAAATAATATCAACAATTGTATCAAAAAGATAAAAAATTTCTAAAAATTATATAAAAGTTGATATATTTCGGCCAGTGCAATATTAATCATTTTTGCTGAAATTGAAAGTAATAATTAAGGATATATAAATGACAAAGATGAATCCACAGGCAGAAGAATTAAACAGAATTATTCGAGAGAAAAATCCGGCAGTATTTGAAATGTTGTCCGAAAGGGGGAAAAATATTTTCTTCCCAAAAAAAGGTATATTAGGACAAACAGCAGATGCTAAGGGTACAAAAATCAATGCAACTATTGGTACTGCTATTGAAGATGACGGGTCACCAATGCGTCTTGAATCTATTTCGTCAAAAGTAGGAATTGATCCTTCTTTAGTTTTTCCTTATGCACCAAGTTTTGGTCGTCCGGACTTAAGGGCTGCATGGAAAAAGTTGATATATAAAAAGAATCCTTCTCTTGGAGATAAACCTATCAGCTTGCCTGTTGTAACTAATGCACTTACACATGGAGTGAGCATGGCTGGTTATATGTTTGTTAATGAAGGTGAAGAAGTAATTGTACCAAATCATTTCTGGGGAAATTATAATTTGATTTTAGGGAATGCCTATGGTGCAAAACTGAAAAAATTCAATCTCTTTAAAAATGGAGGATTTGATATTGATGCTTTTTCTTCAAGTCTAAATGAAGGAGAAGTAGGTAAGAAGGTTGTAATTTTAAATTTTCCAAACAATCCTTCAGGTTATTCACCAACTGAAGAAGAAAGCAAAGCTATTGTAAACGCTGTTAAAGTATCTGCTGAAAAAGGAAATAAAATTGTAATGCTGATGGATGATGCCTATTTCGGATTGGTATTTGAAGATGGTGTCGACAAACAAAGTATTTTTTCATATCTGGTGGATCTTCATGAAAATGTTTTGGCAGTCAAACTTGATGGACCAACAAAAGAAGATTATGTATGGGGATTCAGAGTTGGATTCTTAACTTATGGTATAAAAGGAGGAGATAGCGATTTCTATAATGCTATGGAGTCGAAAACTGCCGGAGCAGTCAGAGGTAACATTTCAAATGCAGCTAATATTTCTCAGTCATTGTTGTTAAAAGCATTTGAAGATGAGACTTATGATGATCAAAAGAAAGAAAAGTTCCTTATTTTAAAATCAAGATATGATGCTGTTAAAGAAGCTTTGAAAGAAGAAAAGTATAATGAATTTTTCACAGCCCTTCCTTATAATTCAGGTTATTTTATGTGTGTTCAACTTGAGAAGGGTATTGATGGCGAAGCTTTAAGGCATTTGCTCATAAATAAATACAGTATAGGTATTATTAACCTTGATAATGTAATAAGAGTTGCTTTTGCAGCTGTTGCTGCTTCAGATATTAAAGCCTTATTTGATGGATTATATAATGCCTGTAAGGAATTGAAACAATCTTAATTTAATTGATACTATCAGTTATTTCTGTTTGAGGTTTATTTAATTCAAACTTGATTCTTGAAATTCTGGTAGATTCATAGAACAATATTACGGCAAATACAAAAATTGCCACAGATAGCGGATTAAAGGGTTTTTTATTGATTATTCGTATTAACAAGCTAATGATTGATAAAAGGCCCAGACCGCTAAACATTAACAACATTCTGATTATCAATTTTACATTTTCGGTATTTATCCCCGGAGTATTAGGCGAAGGTATTAGTCCGCTTACCATTACAACGAATAAAGTTAATCCGGTAAGAGAAAGTACAATCTCAGCAAACAGACCATAAATACTCTTCTTGTTCATCCATCCTATTACATATAAGGCAATTGCTCCAAAAAGTAAATATTGAGGTATACTTCTGAGCAATATTTCTAACTGGTCAGCTGTTATCATATATGAATATTTTCTTCAAATTTAATTTTTTACTGATTTATTTCCTTTTGAGGTGATGAAAATAACTTTATTTTGCGAGGTATTTAAATTTTATAGATATGAAAAATATTTTTCTTCTTCTGATGCTTTCTTTTTTGTATTTAGGATCATCTTGTAGCGAACCCGTTAAAAGATCAGGTAATGAAATATTAATGTTTTATAATGTTGAGAATTTATATGATACAATAAATGATCCTTTAAAGAATGATGAGGATTTCCTCCCGTCAGCACCATATAACTGGAATACTGAGAAATACAATAAAAAAATAAGTGACCTTGCAAAGGTAATTACATCTTTGGGCAACCCTCTGTTGCCTGCTGTAATAGGATTAGCTGAAATTGAAAACAAAACTGTATTAGAAGATTTAGTTGGAAACAAAATGCTTAAAAAGGGCAAGTACAAAATAATTTGGAAGGAAAGTCCTGACGAAAGGGGCATTGATTGTGGGTTTTTATATAACCCCTCTGTTTTTTCACCTGAAAAAACAGAATTTATATCAGTTACAATTGAGAACGATGAAGCTTTTAAAACCAGAGATGTCATTTATGTCAAAGGGAAATTAAAAAAAGAAGACTTTCACATTTTCATTAATCACTGGCCGTCAAGAAGAACCGGAAAAAATGAAACCGATTTCAAGAGGAATCTTGTAGCTCAAATAGTAAAAAATAAAGTTGACTCAATTTACAAGAACAATAATACCCCAAATATTGTAATTATGGGCGACTTAAACGATGAACCTTCAGATGAAAGTATATCTAAAGTTTTAGGTGCTGTGCCGAATAATAAAAATATTGGCAGTGAGAAACTTGTCAACCTTATGTATGATGAATATGAAAGGGGAGAAGGCTCCCATAATAATAGAGGGGACTGGAGTGTTCTTGATAATATTATTGTTTCCGGATATCTTTTAGAAAAAAAGGAAGGATTAAAGACTGATAGAAAAAATGGTTTTATTTTCCACATGCCTTTTATGGAATATGTTAACGATAAGGGTGAAATGTCTCCAAACAGAACATACGGAAAAAATTACTATGGAGGGATAAGTGATCACTTTCCTGTTTATCTTATTCTAAAATGAAAGTATAGTTTAGTCATGATGCTTTGATAAAGGAATTTATTGGATTTTCTTGTTCAAATGATTATTCAATTACTTTAATTTTACCTTATTACTTAAGGTAGATTTAATGTTCGAATAAATCTGTAAAAAATTTGAATAGTGGTTTTGGTTCATTAATGTAAATTATATCTTTGCGCTGTTTTTTTGAAAATCCAAATAATTCAATTATGAAATCAGTGAAATTTGTAAGTCCTGCTGAAGCAGTTAAGGTAATCAAAAGCAATGATCATATACATTTGAGCAGTGTTGCAAGTGCACCGCAGTGTTTGATAAATGCAATGGTTGAAAGGGGTAAGGCAGGCGAGTTCAAGAATGTTCATATTCATCACTTACATACTGAAGGACCTGCTCCTTATGCAGAACCTGAATTTGAAGGAATATTTCAACATGATGCTTTCTTTGTAGGCGGAAATGTTCGTAAATCTGTTCAGGCAGGCTATTCAGATTATATTCCGGTTTTTCTTAGTGAAACTCAAAGGCTTTACAGAGAAGGTTATCTTCCTTGTAATGTTGCAATGATACAGGTTTGTCCTCCTGATGAACATGGATATGTTTCATTGGGAACTTCTGTTGACGCAACACTCGCTGCAGTTGAAACCGCTGAACATGTTATAGCTGTTATTAATCCTAATGTGCCGAGAGCTTTGGGTGATGCACTCATTCCGCTTGACATGATTGATATTTTTGTTGAAGACAATACTCCATTGATGCCGGCTCACTTTACTGAACCTAACGAGATTGAAAAGGCTATTGGTTTGCATTGTGCTGAATTGATTGAAGACGGAGCTTGTTTACAAATGGGTATTGGAGCTATCCCAAATGCAGTGTTGGCTCAATTGGGAAATCATAAAAATCTCGGTATTCATACAGAAATGTTTGCAGATGGTGTTCTTCCTCTTGTTGAAAGTGGAGTTATTAACGGTGCAAATAAAGCAATAGATAAAGGCAAGATGGTTTCGACATTCCTTATGGGATCGCAGGCTGTTTATGATTTTATACACAATAATCCAAGAGTAGCAATGATGGACGTTGGTTATACTAATGATCCTTTCATTATTGCAAAGAATGATAAAGTTACTGCAATTAACTCTGCTTTATCAGTTGACCTTACAGGTCAGGTTAATGCTGACTCTCTTGGAATAAAATTCTTTTCAGGAGTTGGTGGCCAGATTGATTTTGTGTATGGTGCATCAAGGTCTAAAGGAGGGAAAGCTATAATAGCTATGCCTTCCGTTACAGATAAAGGTATTAGTAAAATCTCACCGGTTCTAATGCCGGGAGCCGGTGTGGTAACTACAAGAAACCATATTCATTGGTTTGTTACTGAATACGGAGCTGTTAATCTTTATGGCAGAACACTCCAGGAAAGAGCTAAACTAATAATATCAGTTGCACATCCTGATCACAGAGAGTCACTTGAACAGGCAGCTTTTGAACGTTTTGGATCACATTTCAGATATATAAATAAATAAAATGAAAGGCAGGGACCCCTGCCTTTTTTGCTTAAGATGCTGACAAACATCTTATTTCAATAATTTTAAATTACTACTTTTGCGATTCGTTTTATCTATATTGAATAAGAAAAGTAACCTTGTAAAAAGACAAGGATGGATAAAAACAGCCATTTTCAAATTCACTTCTATAAGAATTTATTAACCTAAAATATTTTCAAACTATGAATATTACACACATTGAGCACATTGGAATTGCCGTTCAAAATCTTGAAGAAGCCATTGCTTACTATCAGGATGTTCTGGGATTGAAATGTTATGCTATTGAAGAAGTTGCTGATCAGAAGGTAAAGACAGCTTTTTTTCAGGTAGGAGGAACTAAGATTGAGTTGCTTGAATCAACTGACCCTGAAGGGCCAATTGGTAAATTTCTTGAAAACAAAGGTCAGGGTGTTCACCATATTGCTTTTGCAGTTGATGGCGTTGATGGCGCTTTATCAGATGTTGAATCAAAAGGTGTCAGACTTATTGACAAGTCAGCAAGAAAAGGTGCTGAAGGATTGAATATAGGATTTCTTCATCCAAAATCAACTTTAGGTGTTTTAACAGAATTTTGTTCAAAATAACATATATATAAAATGAATAATCAGGATAAAATAAAAAAACTCATTGACCTAAGGGTTCAAGCTAAACTTGGTGGTGGTGAGAAACGTATTGCTTCCCAGCACGAAAAAGGGAAAATGACTGCTCGTGAAAGAATAGAAATGTTGCTTGATGAAGGTAGTTTCGAAGAGTATGATATGTTCATTACGCACCGTTGTGACAATTTTGGGATAGATAAAACCAAATTTCTTGGTGATGGTGTAGTAACTGGTCAGGGTACAATTGACGGTCGTGTAGTTTATGTATTTGCTCAGGATTTCACTGTATTTGGGGGTTCATTATCAGAAACATTTGCACAGAAGATATGCAAGGTTATGGATATGGCTTTAAAAGTAGGAGCTCCGGTTATTGGAATTAATGACTCAGGTGGTGCTCGTATACAGGAAGGTGTAACTGCTCTTGCTGGATATGCAGAGATTTTTGAACGCAATATTATGGCTTCAGGCGTTGTACCTCAGATTTCGGCAATATTTGGTCCTTGTGCAGGTGGAGCTGTTTATTCTCCTGCTCTTACTGATTATATTATAATGAGTAAGGATACTAGTTATATGTTTCTTACAGGACCTAAGGTTGTAAAAACTGTAACTGGTGAAGTTGTTACTGATGAACAATTAGGCGGAGCTTCAGTTCATGGTTCAAAATCAGGTGTTTCTCATTTTATTGCTGAAGATGAACAGGAAGGCATTCTTCTTATTCGTAAGCTTTTGAGTTATTTGCCACAAAATAATCTTGAAGATGCTCCTTTGGCTCATTGTGATGACCCAATTGATCGTCTGGATGATAGCCTTAATGAAATTATTCCTGACAATCCAAATAAACCTTACGATGTTAAGGATGTTATTCATTCAATTGTAGATTATGGAGAGTTTCTTGAAGTTCAAAGAAACTTTGCCCAAAATATAGTTACCGGATATGCTCGTTTCAACGGAATTTCTGTTGGTATAGTAGCAAATCAACCTAATTATCTTGCTGGTGTACTAGATATTAATGCTTCACGTAAAGCTGCAAGATTTGTTCGTTTCTGCGATGCTTTTAATATTCCTTTAGTTACCCTTGTTGATGTTCCCGGATTCTTGCCAGGAACAGCTCAGGAATATGGTGCAATTATTACACACGGTGCAAAACTTCTTTTTGCTTACGGTGAAGCTACTGTTCCTAAGGTAACAGTAATTCTCAGAAAATCATATGGTGGTGCCTATTGCGTAATGAGTTCCAAACATTTACGTGGCGACATCAACTATTCATGGCCAACTGGAGAAATTGCTGTAATGGGTGCTAAAGGTGCAATTGAAGTTCTTCAAAGTAAGGATATTAAAAAGATTGAGAATGATGAAGAACGCGCAAAGTTCATCGTGGATGCTGAAGAAGAATATAAGGATAAATTTGCAAATCCATATGTTGCTGCTCAATATGGTTACATTGACGATGTGATTGAACCAAGAAATACAAGGTTCCGTATTATTCGTGCATTACAGGCACTTGCTACTAAGAAGGATACTATGCCTCCAAAGAAACATACTAATATACCATTATAATAATTAGTTATGCGAAATAAAATATTGAAAAGCATAATCCTGGTTTTTCTGCTGACATTTCTTATCAATGGCATTTCTTTTGCAAAAAATCAAAAAGTGCCTGCAATAAGATTTAATGAAGTACTTGTAATAAATGACTCCAGTGCGGTAGATGACTTTGGAATGCATTCAGCTTGGATTGAATTGTTCAATACAACTTATAATTCAGTAAATATTGGAGGTTATTATTTGACTGATGATTTGAATAATCCTACAAAATACTGGATTCCTACAGGTGATCCTGCAACCAAAATACCTTCAAGATGTTATAAGGTTTTTTGGGCTGATAATAAACCAACAAGAGGAATTTTTCATATCAATTTTGATTTAAAAGAAGCTAAAATAATAGCATTATTTTCAGCAAATGGCAAAACATTAATTGATAAAGTAGATTTGCCTTCTGATCATCGTCCCGACGTTACCTATGGACGAGTTAATAATGATTCTGATGAATGGATTTATCTTGAAAAATCTACTCCGGGTGCAAATAATGATTATTCAAAAAAGAAATCCGCAGGTGAAAATTTTGTTGAATTTGATCCTTATGGAGTTGGAATGACAGTTATTGCAATGATGGTTGTTTTTTCTGCATTAGCTATTCTTTTTATTATTTATAAAAACTTAGGTAAATTCTTTATTCGTAAAGCTGCTAAGGTTGTGAATAATAGGGAAAAAGAAGCAGAAGTAAAAACAAAAGTTGTAAAAGAAGAAATATCTGGCGAAGTAAATGCTGCTATTGCTATGGCACTTTATATGTACCAAAATGAATTACATGATCAGGAAAATACAGTTTTAACAATACAGAAAGTATCAAGAACTTATTCTCCATGGAGTTCTAAGATTTACACTTTAAGAAAATCACCTCGTTAATATTTAATTGAAATGAAAAAATTTAAGTTTAAAATAAATGGTAATCAGTATGAAACTGAAATTATCAATATTGAAGATAATATTGCTGAAATTGAAATAAACGGAACATCTTATAAAGTTGAACTAGAAAAGGAGATAAGAACTGTTAAGACACCTAAGCTTGTCCGTACAACAGTTGCTCCTTCAACTGATATTCAACCTTCTATTGCTAAGACTAGTAGTCCTAGCGCTCCAAAAGGTGCAGGGACAATCAAATCACCTCTGCCGGGTGTAATACTTGAAGTATTTGTAAGAGAAGGGGACAGTGTTAAAATAGGCCAAAAACTATTGATGCTTGAAGCTATGAAAATGGAAAATAATATTGAAGCTGATAAAGCCGGAAAAGTTGTTTCTATTTCAAAAAACAAAGGAGATAGTGTAATGGAAGGTGATATATTAATTGTGATAGGAGAATAAGTCATGGGAAAGTTCTTTGATTTTATTTTCGAACACTTGAGTCAATTCCTTCATTTTACTGCTTTTGCCAACTTTACAATAGGTCACATGATAATGATTTGTATTGGTTTGATCTTTATATATCTGGCAATTGCAAAGGAATTTGAACCAATGTTACTTGTTCCTATTGGTTTTGGTATTCTTGTTGGTAATATAGCATTTTCACCTGGATATCAGATCGGTGTATATGAATCTGGTAGTGTGTTGAATTATTTATACTTTGGTGTTATTCAAGGCGTATACCCTCCATTAATATTTTTAGGGATAGGTGCTATGACTGACTTTTCAGCTCTCATTTCAAATCCAAAATTAATACTCATTGGTGCAGCAGCCCAATTAGGTATATTTGGCGCTTACTGTTTAGCTCTTGCTTTGGGATTTAGCCCTACAGAAGCTGGGGCAATTGGGATAATTGGTGGTGCTGATGGCCCAACTGCTATATTCCTTTCATCAAAATTAGCTCCTGATTTAATGGGCGCTATTGCTATTTCAGCATATTCTTATATGGCACTTGTGCCTGTAATTCAACCACCTGTAATGAGATTGCTAACAACTCCTAAAGAACGTCTTATAAGGATGAAACCTCCAAGGGTTGTTTCAAAAACTGAAAAGATAATTTTTGCAATTGCAGGGATGTTACTAACTACTTTCATTGTTCCAAGTGGTCTTCCTTTATTAGGTATGCTTTTCTTTGGTAACCTACTTAAAGAAAGTGGAGTTACTAAAAGGTTGGCTGATACTGCTAAAGGCCCTCTTATTGATATAGTGACTATCCTTATAGGATTAACAGTTGGTGCATCAACTCAGGCAACTACCTTCTTGACATGGAAATCATTAGGTATTTTTGGTCTGGGAGCTGGTTCGTTCATTATAGCTACTTTTGGTGGAGTAATGTTTGTTAAAATTCTGAATCTTTTCCTTAAAGAGGGAAATAAAATAAATCCGTTGATTGGTAATGCCGGTGTATCTGCAGTTCCGGATAGTGCACGTGTTTCTCAAATCGTGGGTCTTGAATATGATAAGACAAACCATTTGTTAATGCATGCAATGGGGCCAAATGTGGCCGGTGTTATTGGTTCTGCTGTTGCAGCAGGTATCTTGCTGAGCTTCCTCGCTTAAAGAATTTTAATATTCTTATTATATAAATTAAGGCGATCTGTATAGGTCGCCTTTTTTATTTTTTTGTTTGTTTTACTATGTCTTCTATCCAATAATTATTAATTTGGTAGCTAATATTTTAAAAGAAAATCACTTTACAACTTAACCAGAAATCAAATGATACTCCCACCATAAAGTTTCTTTTAGTGATGTTTCTCACTTTGAAATGTCATGCTTTCAACTGATTAAAATTATTATAATACCAAATGTTTTACGTACACTTTTTGTTTATGTGAAGCAAATTCATGTTTAAACAATTTTTAAAACATCATAATTATGACAATGGAGGAAAAAGTACAGGAATTACTTGACCTTAGGAAGCAAGCCCGTATGGGTGGAGGCCAAAAACGTATTGACAAACAGCATAGTCAAAATAAGCTAACTGCAAGGGAAAGGATTAACCTTCTTCTTGATGAAGGTAGTTATGAAGAATTTGACATGTTTGTTTCTCACCGTTGTACGAATTTTGGACTGGAAAATGAATCTTATCTTTCTGATGGTGTTGTAACCGGATATGGTACTATTGACGGCAGAACTGTTTATGTTTTTGCTCAGGATTTCACAATTTTCGGTGGGTCATTATCTGAAACATTTGCAAATAAAATTTGTAAAGTTATGGATAAAGCAATGAAAGTAGGCGCTCCGGTTATTGGCATAAACGATTCCGGAGGAGCTCGTATTCAGGAAGGAGTTAACAGTCTTGCAGGTTATGCTGAAATATTTCAAAGAAATATTATGGCTTCAGGCGTTATTCCTCAAATTTCTGCAATATTTGGGCCTTGTGCAGGTGGAGCAGTCTATTCTCCGGCATTGACTGATTTTATCCTGATGTCTAAAAAATCAAGTTATATGTTTCTTACAGGTCCCAAGGTTGTAAAAGCTGTAACTGGTGAGGATGTTACACAGGAACAACTTGGAGGGGCTACTGTTCATGCTACTAAATCAAGTGTTGCCCACCTTACTTCTGACTCTGAAGAAGAAGGTATTATGATGATCAGGAAGCTTTTAAGCTATCTTCCTTCCAATAATATGGAAGAAGCTCCAGTAAGAGAGTGCGATGATAATATTCACAGGATGGAAGATAAATTAAATTCTATCATTCCTGAAAATCCAAATAAACCCTATGATGTAAAAGAAGTAATTCAAGACATAGTTGATTATGGTGAATTTTTTGAAATACATGAAGCTTATGCTCCCAACCTTGTTGTTGGCTTTGCCCGATTCAATGGAAGGGTAGTAGGAATCGTTGCAAATAATCCTAAATTCCTTGCGGGAGTTCTTGATAATAACGCTTCAAGAAAAGGCGCCCGTTTTGTAAGATTTTGTGACGCTTTCAATATTCCTTTACTTACCCTTGAAGATGTTCCCGGTTTTTTGCCAGGTACGAATCAGGAATATAATGGGATTATAATTCATGGGGCAAAATTATTATTTGCCTATGGTGAAGCCACTGTTCCTAAAATAACAGTTATTCTGAGAAAAGCTTATGGAGGTGCTTACTGTGTTATGAGCTCCAAACACCTCAGGGGTGATATCAACTACGCATGGCCAACAGCTGAGATTGCTGTTATGGGGCCAAAAGGCGCTATTGAAGTTTTAATGAATAAAGAGATAAGCTCAATAGAAAACATTGAAGAAAAGGCTGCTTTTATTACTGAGCAGGAAAATATATATCGTGACACTTTCGCCAATCCTTACGTGGCTGCAAAATACGGCTATATTGATGAAGTTATTGAACCAAGAAATACAAGGTATAGAATTATTCGTGCTCTGGAATCATTGGTAAACAAGAGAGATAGTAACCCTCCTAAGAAGCATTCAAATATGCCATTATGAAGAAGTTTAAATTTCATCGTGATAAAAATGATTCCGAAAAGGAATTATTGAATAAAATAGCTGTAGTAGCCCTTGATTTATATTTAAAAGAAAATGAAAAGAAAAACCAGGAGATAGCATTATCTGCTCTTGCAATGTATTTGAATTCCAGGGAGCATAAGAATTATGCACTCACTCTTGCTCAGGCAGCTCTTGCTATTTATCTTGAAAGTGATCCCGATTCTTTAATTCGTCCTATGAAGAATTATAAATCGGTTACTCCCATGAACTCAAATTGGGGAAATAAATATTTTATGATGAGACAATTACCAATAAGAAAATTTTAAAATAACATACAATGAAAAAATACATTTTTAACGTAGATAATCAGGATTTCAATGTTGAAATCTTAAACATTGAAAATGGTTACGCCCAGGTTAGCGTAAATAATGAGATTGTAAATATCAAAATTAAACAGGGAGAGTCAAATTATAATCCTGCTGCTGTTGTTGAAAGCAAACCTGCTTCAGTTGCTTCTGTAAAAATTGAGGCTCCAAGCGAAGTGGTTGAATTTGCTCCAGCTGCTCCGGTTGCTTCCCAGGAAGCTAAGGTTGTTTCTTGTTTGAAATCTCCACTTCCCGGAATACTTGTTTCTCTTAAAGTTAAAGTAGGCGACAGAGTTAAAGTAAATGATGACCTTCTTGTTCTTGATGCAATGAAAATGGAAAACATTGTTACTTCTGAATGTGATGGCGTTGTCCTTTCAATTAAAGCTAATATTGGCCAGGCAGTAATGCAGGACGATATTCTAATCGAATTCGGGGCATAAAATAATAAAACAAATGAGCATAAATCTTCATTTAGTATTTTGGCTTTCATTCATTGTATTATACATTATTGTATTTGCAATTGACATGTATGCCACTGGTCACAGAAGTGGCCAATTAACAGTAAAAACAGCCTTGAAATGGACAGGCTTGTGGATCTCACTTGCAATTCTTTATGGTCTTGCAATTTTATTTTTCTTTCCACAAAATGAAGGAATGGATCCTTCTGTTTCAACCAGAAGTATAATGTTCAGCAAATTTATTGCAGGTTATTTTACAGAGTATTCTCTTTCTGTTGATAACTTATTTGTATTTATTATGATTTTCTCCTTAATGGGGGTTAGTGAGAAAAATCAACCCCGACTTTTAAAATTAGGTATACTTTTGTCTATTGTGCTTAGGATTTTATTTATTCTTGTTGGCATGAGCCTTGTTCAGAAATTTAGCTGGATTATTTACCTTTTTGGTGCTATTTTACTTTGGACTGCCTATAAAATGGCTTTTACTAAAGAGGACGACCAGATCGACCCACAAAATAATTTCCTTTATAAAATGGGATCCAAATTATTCCCTGTTGACCCTGATCTTGATATCCCGCATTTCTTTTCCAAGAAAGATGGTAAGAGGTATATTACAATGTTTATGCTTGTATTCATGGTTATTGGATCAACAGATGTTTTGTTTGCAGTTGATTCTATCCCTGCAATAATTGGTGTAATATCCGATGGGGCTACTAATATTCTGACATCAGGAGAAGAAAATTTCATTGCTATTACTTCAAATGTTTTTGCTGTAATGGGGCTTGTTTCTTTGTTCTTTGCATTAAAAGGAATTATGGGTTTATTTCGCTATCTTAAACAAGGGGTTAGCTTTATTCTCTTCTTTATTGCATTTAAAATGCTTTTCTCATGGTGGGAACCTGTTGAACATTTATTCAAAAGCATGCCCTGGATATCTCTTGCTGTAATTATTGGAACTTTACTTCTTTCTATTATTCTTTCAGTTGTAATTAAAGAAAAGGAAGAAATTGACGATAGCCATTCTGAAATTGGTTTAATAAAATCTGAAATTGAATCTTTAAAATCAGAAATGAGAGAATTAAGAACAATGTTCGAAGAAATTAGAAAAAACAATTAAAATCTAAAATATGAACTTAGAATTTAGTCAACTTTTCCCGGCAATAGCCGGTTTTACATGGCAACATTTTGTCATGCTGGTTGTAGGAGGAATTCTCATATATCTGGCTATAGCCAAAGAGTTTGAGCCAACACTTTTATTACCTATGGGTTTTGGTGCTATTCTGGTTAATATTCCCTGGTCATCTGCTTTAGCTATTGCCGGTCCTCATGGTATAGAACCCGGTGTACTGCAAGTGTTTTTTCAGGCCGGTATAATGACCGAAATATTTCCCTTGCTGATATTTATTGCAATAGGAGCAATGATCGACTTTTCTCCTTTATTCAGAAATCCGATGTTGCTCTTATTTGGTGCAGCTGCTCAGTTTGGAATTTTTGCTACTATGATTATTGCAACCCTTATGGGATATGATCTGAAAGAGGCAGC
>JAGODU010000356.1 GCA_017998095.1 Prolixibacteraceae bacterium
ATGGTATTCCACCCCGTAGTTTTATACTCAGGTTTGAAAAAATCAGTGGGTGAAGCATCAGGATTTTCAACCAATTTAAAATCCCAATTTCCATTAAGTAGTTTATAATATTCAGAATTAGCAGTAACGTCGCTTTTTGCTGAATTTATATCCTGATAAGGTATGAACCAAGCACGTGGTTTTTCTTCATTGACTTCAACAACCATGGGGTCAAGCCATTCAGGATTGTCTTTATTAAATGCTATACTACTTAAAGTTGCTTGAAGCATTAAAAAAGACAGCAGTGTTCTTTTAAAGTGTGATTTCATGATTTTTATAGTAATGTGTTATTTATTGTTTGTTGTTATTATTCAATTAAAAAATGGTTTATCAGCATAAATGTAATAATAAGATGGTGCTTGACAATGAAAATTTAAATATCCTTTCAAAAGTTTATAATTAAATATATTCATATCATACGCTATCGCTTAAAACATGATCTGTGAGCAAATACATTGCTTATTAAAATAATTGACTTTCATAAAAAGATGATTTATATTTATTTAATAATTCAGAAGAGAAGAAATAGATTTAGGGTAATTGTCATTAAAACAAAGCTTTTGTCTGCTTTAAAATTCATAAATAGGTTAGTAATGTTTGACTTAAAAGCAATATCGGCGTGGGTCAAATATCAAGTAATAACTTGTTTATTACTATTCTTTACGTTTAGCACATTTAGTCAGGATAGATTAATGCAATTCAAGCATGTGACTTCTGAAAACGGGCTTTCTTCTTCGAATATATTATGTGCAAAACAGGATCATAAAGGATTTATGTGGATTGGAACATCAGAAGGACTTAACAGATATGATGGAAGTAATTTTGTTGAATATAAAAACATAAAATCTGATTCTTCATCACTGCCTCACAGTCAGGTAAGAACAATTTTTGAAGACAGTCAGAAAAATTTATTTATTGGTACTTCAGGCGGAGGACTTTCATTGTATGACAGAAATCTTGATCGATTCATAAATTTCTTTTACGATGAGTTATCACCGTTTTATAAGATGAGTTTTTCATTACTAAGTATTGATGAAGATTCTTATGGCAAACTATGGCTGGCAACCAATATTGGTTTAATATGTTTTGATAAAGAAAAAAACACTATTGTAAAATACAGGCATGATAAAAACAATTCCGGGAGCATAAGTGATAACAACATTCGATATGTTTATTGTGACAAAAAGGGAAGATTGTGGATTTCAACCAGTAAAGGCTTGAACCTATTTAAAAGGGATACGGATTCTTTTGAGCATGTAAAATACTGTAGCACTCATCATCATAACGAAGAGAACCTCTACTTTATGGATATTACTGAAGATAAGGAGGGCAATATATGGGTGGGAAGTTTTTCCGGCTTATTCTGTATTGAAAATAAAAATAGCAACCACGAGTTAATCCATTATACTTGTAATATGCCGGGTAAGGATAATTACTCTCTTAATATAAATGAAACTTTGTATATTGATAATGAAGATAATCTATGGCTTAGTACTGAGAACGCTGGAATTCTTCTTTTTGATAAAAAACTAAAGAGTTATATCAATTTCAATATTAATGAATTCAACCCTATGAGCCTTAATAATAGTTCAATATGGGCGATTACTCAGGACAGAAATAATAACCTTTGGTTTTGTACTTATGGCGGAGGAGTAAATATCTCAACTCCAAACAGTGATTTTATTATTCATTATAAAAATATTCCGGGAGCTCCTCAAAGTTTAAGCTATAACATTGTTACTTGCTTTTATGAAGATCAGAATGGACAAAAATGGATTGGTACTGACGGGGGAGGTGTTAATATTTTTAATGAAGAAACCGGAAGATTTGTAAGATATAATAATGAAAATTCTGATTTGCACCGCAATACTGTTCTTTGTTTTGAAGAAACTGAAAGGGGCAAAATATGGATGGGAACCTGGGGAGGAGGCTTGGCTTGCTATGATGATAAGCACAATTCTTTTATTTCATATTCAATTTCCAACAGTAGTATTCCGGATAGTTATATTTTTACTATGGCTAAAGACCAGCAAGGAAATTTGTGGATGGGTGGTTTATCAGCAGGCCTTATTAAATACGAAATTGACAAAAACAAATTCATTCAGTATACACCACAAAACAGCGACATTAAAAACAATCAGATCAACGTGGTTAAAACCGATAAAAAGGGAAGGGTTTACATTGGCACAGCCAATGGTTTTCAAATTTTCGACTCAGTTGAAAACCGTTTTTTGTCTTACACTAATATCCCATCAGATATCCACAGTCTTAGCGATAGTCTTGTTTTTGATATTTTTTTAAAAGATGATATTGCCTGGATTGCCACCCAAAACGGATTAAACCGCTTTGATTTTAAAACAGAAAAATTTGAGAGATTTTTCATGCAAGATGGATTGCCGGATAATAGAATTTCAGGTATTACATCCGATGGAGATGGAATACTTTGGATTACAACTAAAAGTGGAATAAGCAGGTTTGATTACAATAAAAGGGAATTTAGAAATTATTCTACTTATGACGGCATACAAGGCAACGAATTTTATCCAAGAAGTATTTCTACGACTAGTCGTGGAACTATTCTGGCCGGAGGCACAAATGGATTTAACCTTATTACACCCGAAAGAATTCCGGAGAACAAAAGAATTCCGGAAGTTATTATAACAGGTTTCCAAATCTTTAACCGTGAGGTAATTCCTGCGATGAAAGGTTCACCGTTGAAAAAACAAATTTCAGAAACAAACCGGTTGAAATTATCATATAAGCAATCTGTTTTGACTTTTTCTTTCTCAGTGCTTGATTTCACTAATCCACAAAAAAATCAGTACGCCTATAAGATGGTAAATTTTGATAATGATTGGATTTATTCAGGCACAAGAAATCAAACTACTTATACAAACCTGAATCCCGGAAAATATATATTTCAGGTAAAAGGTTCTAATAATGATGGTGTTTGGAATGAAACCGGAACATC
>JAGODU010000357.1 GCA_017998095.1 Prolixibacteraceae bacterium
TACTGTAACTGCATCAATTTCAACGTCACTTGATTCAAGAGCAATACTCATCGGACTGTTGGCAACCGGTTTTACATCTTTACCATGATATCCTATTACACTTATGCGAAGCATATTATTTGCATAATCTCTCATGGTGTAAATAAAGTCACCGTTTATATCGGTTGTAGTACCTCCGATAATACGGTTGTCCTTATCAATCTCAGCAACTGTTGCTCCGATAATTGTTTCTTTAGAGTTTTTATCCAAAACCCTTCCTCTTATCACCTGACGGGTCTGAGCTGAAACGTCATATATGCAAATCAGGACTAAAGCAAAAACCAGAATGATGTATTTATTTATTCTTTTCATAAGAAAATTTTTCTTTTGGTCTAATTATTTAACATCCAACAAATCAGGCACTAAAGCTTTGTCAATTTTATGTATTACCCCTGTCGACATAATATTAGGGAAATTTGTTTCTACACCTCCACTAAGGTTCCTGGCAGAAATCATGTTGGTTAATGATGATTCATTGACAGTTAAATAATTATTATTGTTCCTCCCTTTAATTACTATTTGGTCAATCCCCGGTTCTACATAGATTTCTGCATTCCTTTTACGTCCACCTTCTGAAGAAATTTCATAAGCAGTCTTATAATAACCCGGGACTTTCTTGCCATCTGTAAAAATCATTTCATCCTGCACAAAATGTATTTTAATAAAGCTTTCAAGATTCTTTCCTGTAAGGGTGTCTGCTTGTATGTCAATCAATGCTTGATCTGATGGAGCAAATACTGTATATATTTTACTATCTGATATGAATGTAAATCTATACTCTTTAGGTAACACATAACCTGCTTTATTCATTAAGTTATAAAATCCGGGAAAACCTGATTTAATTTTTTGATATATCTCCTCAGAAGCAAATCTGAAAAAAGCATCTACACTGTACGTTTCACCGTTATCAGTATCTTTGCTAATCTTTTGCGGGTAAAGTGATATAGGAGTTGACCCCTGATATCCTACTGAAGAGGATGTTGTTCCCCTTACTGTTTTTTTCTCATTATCCCAAATCAAATGATTACCGGCAAGTGTCTTTAAAAATTCTTTCCTTGCCAAATAATTTGGAGATTCTACAGCAACCTGATTGAGAAGAAGTAATCTAATATCATTTTTGGAAAAAATATATCTCTTTTGCGCCGGAGCAAGTAACTCTGCTGTAAAACTTTCTCTTACTATATTATTTACTTTTGTGTAATTATAAAACAAAGAAGAGTCAAGTTCAAGTCTGTAATCAGGAACTGCAAATAACATATTTCCTGAACCTTCTTTTTTAAGTGCAGAAATAAGTCCTGAATACTCAATTGCATTCATCATTATTTTATATCCGCGCTGTCTGTATATTGGTCCTGTAATACTTTTAAATGCCCTTGGAATAATAGCTTTGTTCACTCCTAAGAATGTACAGTTGCTGGCATATTCCTTTTGAATAATTGAGCCGGCATCTAATCTGACAATATCAGACTCACCATTTAAATACCCTTTGTCTATATCTGTCTCGTAAACAGGATTTTCTGAAAAATATGTATTAGCTATTATCCTTTTAATTTTGAATGGCATTGCATCAAGACTTCCCCATTGTTCACTGCCTTCAATATATTGTTGTACAAATTCATCAAATGCAGCATTGGTAGGAGCAACAATACCATGGTGAAACCGAATGGTAACATTTCCGGGGAATCCGCTACCTGACGCAGGAGCTTTTGTCTTTTCGCTGTTAATATTAAAAGCCAGTTCGGGATATGTTAAATCAAACAATGAATCCACTTTAGCACCTTCACTTGCACCCGGCTGATCAAAAGTCTTGTCCTGATTATATGAAAAACTTGGAAACTGGTTAATAAGGTTCAAAAATTTTGAGTAGTCGTACTGATCGTCATTTGAACGTAAAATTTCATTTGCATTTTTCAAAGGCTGAGCAACTCTGTCTATCCTGTAAATAAAACCATTTTCTGCAAATATCTCGTCTCCTGTAATCTTTGCATTTACAAAGAACATGTCATCAACATTATCGAAAGTTCTTCCGAAATAAAAAGTATAATCAGAAAACTGAAGATTATATATTGAAAAATATTCAGAGTAGAAAACAGGAGCAAATTTTCTGGAATCGGTAATAACTCTTCTGGTCCAATCTCCTTTTGTTGAATCTACAATGATAAATTTATCTATTTCATTTGGAACAGCTTTAACTCCATACTTTACATCCTTCTGAAGCAACAAGGTTTCTCTTTTATATCCCCTTGGTTTATCATTGAATTCATCCTCGGGATCAATCCAGCCGTTGACGTCAAGCTGCCGCAGCTGTTGCTTACTCCATGGATTTTGTACAATATGGAATTTAACTATACTTGCAAGTTCATCCATTGGGATGTCTTCAACCTTTTTGTACTTCGGATGATTAGAAAAATAAAGATTAAAAGCTTCATCTGTTGGTGCAAATACAGTATAACTACCAGATTTGTCAATAATACTGTCATAACCTGTCATCTGAAGACACTGCGAAAAAGTCTTCAGATCATCTTCTCCTTTAATTTGGGAAAAGACCTTGCCTGTTAACCAATCCGGCCTTTCATACTTGTCAAAATCATCTTTTTTGCATGAGAAAAATAATGCAACAAGTAAAAGGACACCAAAAAAATAATTTCTTTTGATCATCTTATTGAATAATTAAAAAAATATAGATTTTATATCCGACAAATGTAATAAAAGGAATATTAATTCACAGAGGTTAAAAATTTCGTTTTGAGATAATTTTATAACATATGTACCATAAAAATGAAATATTTAATGTCTTTTCCTTTAAATCCTTTCCCCTCAATTAAAAATTCAAACATTTAGAAAAAATTCAAATATTTAAAGTGCTGTTATCATTAAGTTTTAATGAAATAAATTTTGGGTTAGCTTTAAATTAAAATTTTAAAAACATATATTGGTTGAAATCCGTTTTTTAATCTCAAGGGGTAAA
>JAGODU010000104.1 GCA_017998095.1 Prolixibacteraceae bacterium
TTGGTATTCAGGTTTTACAAAGAAATGACCGAAGAAAGGTTACTTACTGCACTACAGGAGCGGCATCGAAAGAGGCTTAAAGATATAGACTATTGTTATTCAGATTGATAAATGTGTTAAAGTAGAACTAAATGAAAGAAACTGCTCTAATTATTGGTGCAGGACCTGCGGGACTAACCGCTGCATATGAACTTATTACCAAAACTGACATTTTGCCGATAATAATTGAGAAAACAAGTGATGTTGGAGGCATTTCTAAAACCATAGTACACAATGGCAACCGTATTGATATCGGAGGACACAGATTCTTCTCCAAATCATACGTTGTGATGAATTGGTGGCAGAACATTTTACCCCTCCAGGGCTCAAATTCAAATGATGAAAAAGTTATTGATGTATATTATCGAAAAAGTAAAAGCAGAATCAAATTGAATCCACAAGGACCTGATCCGGATAAAACTGACAGGGTGATGCTTATTCGAAACAGAGTCTCACGTGTTTTTTATTTAAAGAAATTCTTTGATTACCCAATTACCATTAATTCAACAACCTTATTCAATCTCGGCTTTTTTAGAATATTTAAGATTGGATTTTCCTATTTATGGATTAAGGTTCATCCGGTCAAAAACATTCAATCACTTGAAGATTTTTTCATTAGCAGGTTTGGTAAGGAACTTTACAAGACGTTTTTCAAAGATTACACAGAAAAAGTTTGGGGTGTTCCATGTACAGAAATCCCAGCAGATTGGGGAGCCCAAAGAATTAAGGAATTATCTGTTACAAAAGCCCTAAAACACGCATTAAGATCCTTATGGAGGAAACAAAGCTCAATCGAGCAAAAGGATACTGAGACTAGCCTTATTGAAAATTTCATGTATCCTAAGTTAGGCCCTGGACAAATGTGGGAAACAGTTCTTGAGACAATTGAGAAGAAAGGCGGAAAAATCATCAGGAACGCTGAGGTCACTGAGTTGACTTTAAATGGGAAGCAGATTTCTCAAATTGGATATATTGATCAAAAAACTCAGGAGAAGCATTTGTTAACAGGTGATTATTTCTTCTCTTCAATGCCTGTCAAAGATTTGATACATTCATTCACAAATAAAGTACCAAACGAAGTAAGAAAGGTAAGTGAAGGATTAATGTACCGGGATTTTATTACAGTGGGATTACTCTTGACCAAACTTAAAATTAAAAACAAAACAGGAATAAAAGTTCTGAACGATTTAATTCCTGACTGCTGGATTTATATTCAGGAACATAATGTTAAAGTTGGCAGACTTCAGGTTTTCAATAATTGGTCACCTTACCTGTTAAAAGATCCTGGCAAAGTATGGATTGGCCTTGAATATTTTTGCAATGAAGGGGATTCACTCTGGGAAATGGAGGATAATGAATTTATAACCTTTGCAATTAACGAGTTACATAGTATTGAAATTATTAACAAAAAAGATGTGATCGATAGTACAATAATCCGGATGCCTAAAACTTATCCAGCCTATTTTGGTACTTATCCTGAGTTCGGAAGAATCAGGGAATATACTGATCAGATTGAGAACCTGTTTTTGGTTGGGAGGAATGGAATGCATAAATACAATAACCAGGACCATTCTATGCTTACCTCAATGGCTGCTGTTGAAAACATCATCAAAGGAATAAAGTCAAAGGACAATATTTGGAATGTTAATTCTGAATCAGAATACCATGAAGAAAAGTGACATTACTCAATTCATCCTTTCTTATGGATTGCATCTTATAATAGGTTTAGGACTGATAATCAGGCTCACTTTTTATATTTCTCTTGAGCCTTGGAACGAAAACCTAATTGATAAGACCTTAAACATGTCGGATGAAATTGAATACCATAACGTAGCTCTCGACCTGGAGCAAAAAAGATCCTTTGAAAATTTCAGTTCTTTCCGCACGCCACTTTACACTTTGTTTGTGGCTCTTACTTATGGCCTTACAAACAATAGCATTGCAACTGTCTTATTTATTCAAATTTTAATGAATCTTTTATCTGTTTACTTAGTATACAGAATTGCAAATGAAATATTTACACACAAAATCGCTTTGCTCAGTGCTTTGCTATTTGCTGTTGATCCTCTTCAAATAATTTATTCAATACAGCTATTGACCGATGTGATGTTTGTCTTTTTATTCTTATTTTCTATCTATTTCCTTTGCAAATATTTCAAGACAAACACAATAAAAACTCTTTCATTAAGTGCTCTTTTTTTAGGTTTAGCTACATTAACTCGTCCGATTACCTTCCTTTTCCCATTTCTTTCAATAATTTTATTGTTATTGTTTCATAAAACCAGTTTAACCTATAAGTTAAAGCATGCAGCACTTTTCGGTTTTGTTTTTATTATTTCTATTTCGCCTTGGCTTTCTCACAATTATTGCAAGTACGGGGTTGCCAAACTTTCATCTATTTCTGGCTACAACCTACTGATTTTTAATGTTGCATCAACAGAAGCGTACAAAACGCAAAAACCTATTGCGGAGGTTCAGAAATATTTCAATTATTTGGCAATACAAAGAGGGAGTGATTCTACAGCATTAAATCCGTCAAATAAAGAACCATTTAAAAACTCAGATATCTATACAGGAATCGCAAAAGAATATATCAAGGATAATTTCCTTCTATATATCAAAAGGAATATTATAGGTATTGCCTATATGTATGTTGCTGTTCCAACCGGATTAATTACCACAAACTTCAACATTCAATCCAAATATCATTCAGAACATTACGCAGGCGCAAAATTCTCAGGTGGATTTAAATACCTTGGGTTCTTTAATAAGATGTCTTTAGTAGAGCTTATCATTACAGTAAGCATGTTTCTTTTCTTGTTCTTAATATATGTTTTTTCATTTTTAAAAGTATTGAACCCAGGCAGAAAAAGAGATTCGTGGTTTTATATTCTTCTTTTTGTTTTAATTATACTATATTTTTCAGCTCTAACTGGTGTCGTTGGGGCAAGCAGATATAGATTACCAATTATGCCTTTTCTTTACATTCTTTCAGCAGCTGGTTTTTCATTTTTCACAATAAAAAACAAACTTTTTTCTGAAAGAGAATGAATTGTTGCCTGAACAAAGAGCAGCCAACATCGAAGAAAAATGCATGTCACTGATTTCTTGATGTTTCCCGAAGACCTTTTTCAATCCCAAAGCACTCAACCGGCCGTCATCACTGATTTAGGGGAGTCTTTTACTTACGCTGATCTGTCCGGTTTCGCTGCCGGTCTTTATTCCCGGATTGATCATCGTTGCCTGGTGTTTTGCCTGTGCCGAAACTCGATTGAATCACTTACCGGTTATGTCTCTTTTCTTGGCAACGGCATAGTTCCCCTGATGCTCGACGCTTCGCTTGAAAAATCGATGTTGGAAAACCTGGTAAACATTTATAAACCGGAATATATTTGGTTACCCAGGGATAAACAATCTGACTTTGAAAATGAGGAGGAAATTTTCACTTTCCGGTATTACGCTTTAATCCGTTTGAATCACAAAGGCACGACTCTCTTAAATGATGATCTGGCATTGTTACTCACCACTTCCGGAAGTACAGGTAGTCCAAAGCTTGTACGTTTAAGCTATGACAACATTCTTTCAAATGCGAATTCAATTGCTCAATATCTTGAAATCACAGACCAGGAACGTCCGGTAACGTCCTTGCCTATGCATTATTCCTTCGGCTTATCTGTGATCAACAGCCATTTATTGAAAAGAGCCACCCTCCTGCTCACCAACCGGTCGCTGATGGAAAAGGAATTCTGGTCTTTTCTGAAATCGGGGAAAGCCACTTCTATGGCAGGTGTGCCTTATACCTTTGAAATACTGAAAAAGCTCCGTTTCTTCCGGATGGATCTGCCCTCCCTGAGAACCCTCACCCAGGCTGGCGGGAAGCTGAATAATGAGCTTAACAGGGAGTTTTCTGAATTTTGTTTGCAATCGGGCAAAAAGTTCTTTGTCATGTACGGTCAGACCGAGGCAACGGCCAGAATGAGCTATCTGCCACCACAGTATTCCATTTCAAAATTGGGCAGTATGGGCATTGCCATTCCGGGCGGAGAATTCAGTCTGATCGACGAAGCCGGGAATCCTGTACTGGAAGATGATACAATAGGAGAACTGGTCTTTAAAGGAAGGAATGTCTCATTAGGATATGCTGAAAGTGCGGACGACCTCAACAAGGGAGATGAGAACAAAGGAATCCTCGTTACCGGGGACCTGGCCAAACGGGATTGTGATGGATTCTATTACATTGTCGGCCGGAAAAAAAGGTTTATTAAAATATACGGGAACAGAGTCAACCTGGATGAGACCGAACGGATGTTGAAAAACATCCTGACCGATTGCGCATGCGGAGGGACTGATGATCACATGCTTATTTACATCACTGACTTTTCCAGAAAAGCTGAAGTAATAAATTACATTTTCAAAATGACAGGGATCCATCCGCATGCTTTTTCCGTGAAACATGTGGATCGGATACCGAAAAATTCTTCCGGAAAAACGATATATTCAGAACTGAATTGAGAAACCTGATCGCTGATATACTCCATCTTCAACCATATGGCTTAGATAAACGGGAGAAAGAAAATCTACTCAATCCTCATTTTTCTTCTCTTTGCAAATATCACTATGAACATTGCATGGCATACCAAAGAATGCTGGATGCTTTAGGATTTGATGTCAATACGGACCATCCTTATTCCGAGATTCCGTTTTTACCTGTAAGGCTATTTAAACTGTATGATTTGGTTAGCATTCCTGAATCGGAAATTTTCAAAACCATCACTTCATCAGGTACCGCTGGCCAGGCAGTTTCCAGAATTTTTCTGAATAAGGAAACTGCTGCTAACCAGACAAAGGCTTTGACCAGAATAGTCTCTTCTTTTATCGGTTCACAAAGATTGCCGATGATCATCGTGGATTCGGAAAGTGTCATCAAAGACAGAAATCTGTTTTCAGCCAGAGGAGCAGGCATAATGGGTTTTTCACTCTTCGGATCTCAGCGGTTTTTTGCACTTGATGAGAACATGGATTTAAAAACAGATCAACTTTTTGAATTTTTACATAAGAACGAAGGAAACCGGATACTGATTTTTGGATTCACATTTATGGTGTACCAGCATTTTCTTGAGCAACTGGCTGCTCTGGGAAAAAAGTTAGATCTGTCAGATGCCATATTGATTCATGGAGGAGGTTGGAAAAACCTGCAGAAGAAATCCGTTTCTCCTGTTTTATTCAGAGAGAAAATCAAAAAGATTTGTGGAATTACAAATGTCCATGATTACTATGGGATGGCAGAACAAACTGGATCCATCTTTATGGAATGCGAAAAAGGACATCTTCACGCACCTGTCTATGCTGATATCATCATACGTAATCCCAACAATTTCTCAATTTGTGGTTTCGGCGAACCAGGAATTATACAGGCGCTTTCTGTGATACCCGAAAGTTATCCCGGCCATTCCCTCCTTACAGAAGATGAAGGCATTCTTATTGGCGAGGATGACTGTCCCTGCGGAAGAATGGGAAAATATTTCCAAGTGACTGGCCGTCTTAAAGAAGCAGAAATGAGAGGGTGTAGCGACACTTATGCAGACAGTCATTCATAATATGAATCTTTTGTTCCCACAAAAATGGGATCCGGACTCGATCATCCATTCCGGAAGTCAGGAGCCTTTTGATCCGGAAATAATCGGTTTCCTCGATGAATTATCACGGAACCTAAACCATGATCCTTTAGCCAGGGTCTTTCCTGATGTCATCACGTTCGCATTTTTCTGCCGAAAAGCGAACCTGATCAGACTTAGGGACGAGCTATTAAAAGAACAGAGACTCAGATTGGGGCGCGGAGTTGTTTTCCATATTGCGCCTTCCAATGTTCCGGTGAATTTTGCTTACTCTTTAATCTGTGGTTTGCTTGCAGGAAATAGCAACATTGTCAGAATCCCCTCACAACCATTTCAACAAGTTGACATTATTTGTAAGGCTATCTCGGACATTCATCAGAAAGGAAATTTCAACAAGATAACCAGCCGGATAGCATTAGTCAGGTATAAAAAAAGCAGTGAGTTAACAGGATATTTCTCTTCAATATGTGATGTAAGAGTGATTTGGGGAGGGGATGATACCATTTCCTCTATCCGGAAATTTCAGCTCCCTCCCAGGGCGTTTGATGTTACATTTGCTGACCGTTATTCACTTTGTATCATGAATGCCGATAAATATATCAATGCATCGGAAAAAGAACAGATTGCAACTGGGTTTTATAACGACACCTATCACTTTGACCAGAATGCCTGCACTTCACCTCATTTGGTAGTCTGGACCGGCTCCGAGGATAATGTAAATCAATCCAGAAAGATCTTCTGGGATTTACTAAGGAAGGAAATTAACCGGAAGCAGTATGCGCTTCAACCGATTTCTGCTGTAGAGAAATTGACGGTTTTTTTCAGTCAAGCCATTGATACGAATAAAATCCACAAGTCGGACATCAATGACAATATACTATGGGTCAATGAATTGAAAACCCTTCCCGTTAACATTGAAGATTTTCGCTGTGCCGGTGGTTACTTCAATGATTACCATGCTGCTTCTTTGTATGACATTGCTGCGGCCATTAATCGAAAATACCAGACACTCTCCTATTTTGGATTTGATTATTCTGAGTTCGTAGATTTTATGAAGACCACTGCGCCATCAGGGATTGATAGAATTGTGCCTATTGGTAAAACAACTGACTTTTCTTTAATCTGGGATGGTTACGATTTAATTAGACATTTGAGCAGGATAATTGATATTAATCGCAAAGTCAGTTGAAAATAATTACTAAATTTGAATATATTTATTAAAAATTTCAGAAATGAAGTTGCCCAAGAAAATTCATCCAAATCCAATAATTGATGCGCTGGTTGAAATTCGTTTCACCACGGAAATATACCCTAAAGCTGTTTTTGGAATTATATATCAGGCACTTAAAGATGATTACCCACATGTGGAAAATCTTCCAATTCTGCAAATTCCTGAACAGCTTCGGTCAATGGACTCAAACTTCAGATTCAAACCTCATTTTAAAATCAAAAATGATCATTTTTCCATCCAAATAGGACCAGATGTAATCTCCATCGCTTCCTTCCCCGACTATTCAGGATGGACCAATTTTTCAGAATCCATTTTCGGAGTTTTAAACAAACTTAAATCTTCCGGCGTAGTTAAAGAGGTTTTACGCCTTGGTATCAGATACATAAATTTTTTTGAAACTGATGTTTTTAGCAAATTAAAAATCAATATCTCTATCGACAACAATCCGATTGAATACAGAAACACTGTTTTTAAAAGTGACTTTCTAAGGGGAGATTTCACATCCACAATTCAGGTAGCCAATAATGTCAATTTCAATGACAAGTTCGGATCTGTAATAGACATTGATACTTCTTTAACATCTCAGTTAGAAGATTTTTTCGAAAAGAAAGAAATTCTGATCAATGAAGGTCATGTAATTGAGAAGGAACTATTTTTCAGTTTGATTAAGGAAAGTTTTTTAAACTCATTAAATCCGGAGTATTAAAATGGGAACCAATGCATCGATATACAATCTACTGTTTCTGGCTACAATAAGCGGTAGTTCAGTAAATCTTGGTTATGATCAAAATTATTTAATACCGGGAATAAAAATGGTCTCAGAAATACAAACACAGAATATTGAGGACTGGCGAATGAACGTTTTAAATTTGTCACCTGGGTATACAATAATGGAAGACGAGAGTGAAAAGTTAGCAATTTTATGCCGTTTTTCCCAAAAGCTTATTGATTATGGTGTTGATCTGGATAGTGATATTGTCGAAATGGTGAATGAAAATTTCTGGGATCTTTTATGAATTGGGAGGAAATAAAAGTCTATTTGCCAAAATTTCTTTCAGCAGAATCTGAAAAAGAACTTTTCGAAGGCCTAAAAGAATTTCCGATCAATTATATTAACCGGTTTTATAGTAATTCTGCACTTTATAACAATGTTTTATTACAAGGTGATGGCATTCGGGATCTGCCTGTAATTAATTTCCCTGATACAAAATTGGAAAATGCAAGATGCTTGATCCTGTCCAATACATGTGATATCGATCCTGAAAATAAGAGGTTTTTCCCATCGCAAATTGTATACGCACCAATTTTCGATTTTACCAAATATTGCCTGATGTTAAAGAACGATGGCAGCAGAACTGACCAGCAAATTGAATCTCATTTAAAATCGATAAAGGAACAGAAGATTACCCAGATTCTTTATTTGCCTGAAATCAATGGCATCTTGAATGAGAGTATCGTTTTTTTTGACAGAGTTCAAAATATATCTGTTCACGCAATTTCCATGGATTCGATCAAAAAAAGGAAATTATTTTCGTTAGGTAATTTGGGGTTTTACCTTTTCCTTTTAAAATTATCAATCCATTTTACAAGAATTAGGGATCATATTGACCGGGGAGGCGGTTATCAAAATCAGAATCCATTTTAATTTCGATCTATATCACAAATCTTCAATCCAAAATCTGCAATCCGAAGTTCCTCCATCCCCATCTCGTCTGAGCTTAGACTCCACTAACTATATGCTGCCAGTCCGATTTTCTTTCTGAAACAGATCAAAGATATTATTGCCTTTGTGTCAATGTGTTAAAATAAACACTTCTGCATTACTGTTGTTCCTGGCAATTACAGTTGCTTCCCAAACCCCTTTTTGGGGCCAGGACCAGTGGTTCCATAAAAGCAAGTTTGAACATTTTGTGGTGTCCATGACGTTTACACCGGCGCCGATCAGGGTATTAGAGGATTTCAAGGTGAAAAATCCGGAGATAAAAGGGGCTTTGATCATGTTCTCCGCGGGAGTCGCTAAGGAATATCTTTATGACAACAATCCTTCCGTTAAGGATATGACCTTTAACCTGGCCGGATGCGTGGCCGGATATTACCTTAACCGCCTCTACAACAATATTGAAAAGGATCGCAAACGCAAACGCATGGCCCGCTACATGCCTTTTTACGAAAAGAAACCCAACAAGGTGCCCCGGTAAGCCTGTATCCTTACCCGCCGGCATCCATTTACAAACCCATATATCCCTTGCAGTTGAAAACCCGCATTCTCCCTAAAATCCAGTGGCAGAACTTTATGGATACCCTGTTGTCACGCCGGTCATTCTGGATCTATTTTATAGCCATTATTCTTCTGATCATCCTTCCTATTAACACACCGGGAAGTAAGCTGAACCTGAACAACATCATGGTGGTCAAAATCCGCGGCGACTATTTCGTGCATGCCCTGGTATTCGTTCCATGGGCATTTTTTATGGTAGCCATGAAACAACGACCTTGGACCTGGCTGGTCCTGGGGCTGATTTTTTCAATCGGCACCGAACTCCTCCAATACCTCCTCCCCTACCGTCGCTTCAATATCAATGACCTGATATCCAACTCCCTCGGCATCCTCATCGGACTGCTTATTTTCATGCTATTACTCCGGAGATTGAAACCACGATGAATATTCCGGTCAAACTGACCCCTGTTCCGGTTATCTCTATCACTTTCGGACTAACATAATAAATGATCTATTTTAGTAGTATTTTAGTACTTTTGTAGAAAACACATCGATGATCGGGCAACAAATAAAAAATACCATCCTTGATCATTTAAAGGATTATCAACCAATAAGTGTAGGTATTTTTGGGTCTTTCGCCAGGGGTGAAAACACCGAAAACAGTGATATTGACATTCTTGTAAAGTTTAAAGTTGTTCCCACCTTGCTTACGCTTATTCGGATTGAAAATGAACTTTCTGAAATCCTCGGAAGAAAAGTTGATTTGATAACAATCGGGGCTATTAAGAACAGGAAGATAGAGAATAGTATCCAAAAAGACCTTATCAGCATAA
Organism: Prolixibacteraceae bacterium; assembly: GCA_017998095.1. The sequence goes on from JAGODU010000104.1 coordinate 9,937, forward strand.
TGTAAATGGTGAAAGATGATTTGACATACATTGAACATATTCTTGATTGTATCAGAAAGATTAAAGAATTCAGTGAGGGATTGTCATTCAAAGAATTCTCTAAAAATGAACTTGTCCAGGATGCCATAATACGGAATATTGAAGTTATCGGTGAAGTTTCAAAGAAAATTTCAACAGATACAAAGCAGGTTAATTTAGATATTCCATGGAAAGAAATTGCTGGTATGAGGGATAAACTTATTCACGATTATTTGGGGGTGGACAATGAAGTAGTATGGAAAACGATTCAGGAAGATGTTCCTATGCTCGAAAGACAAATCAAAAAGTTTATTGAATTATGAGCGGCATCCCCCTTCTTGGGATTGAAACCACGTCAAAGCACACGCTGATGGATTTCACGGTCAAACGATATTCCCAACTGCTCCATTCCCTGCTAACGCAGGGTTTTTCATTTTTGTCCGTATCGGCTTATATCCGACTAATCCCCAATTTCCAATCTGAAATTGCAAATCTCCAATCTGAAATCCCTAAAGCCCCATCCTCCCTGCCCCATGCTTTTGTAATCCTCCGCCATGACGTAGATGCCCGTCCGCAAAACAGCCTGCGCCTTGCCCGGCTTGAACACACCCTGGGGATCCAGGGAACCTACTATTTCCGGATACCCCATACCTTTCAACCTTCCATCATTCAGGAAATTGCCTCCCTGGGACACGAGATCGGATACCATTATGAAACCATGGCAACCATTGTGAAAGAAGGGATGAGGGAACGAAGGGACGAAGAGACGAAGAGACGGAGAGACGGAGAGACGAAGAGAATGAAAAGCGCTTATGAGCTTTTTGTGGAGAATCTCTGCAAATTCAGGGAAATCGTTCCGGTGACGACCATCTGCATGCACGGGTCGCCACTTTCGCGGTACGACAACCGGGAGATATGGCAAAAGTACGATTACCGTGATTTGGGAATCACCGGTGACGCTTATTTAGATATCGACTTCAACCGGGTGGCCTATTTCACCGATACGGGGCGCCGGTGGAACGGCGCAGAGGTGAGCATCCGGGATAAGGTGTCTGGCCCCTTTCAATTCAACCTCAAAACAACGGAAGAACTGATCAGGGCTATCCCGCAATTTCCTGACCAGGTGATGATCACCGTCCACCCCCAGCGATGGAACGACGCCTTCCTCCCCTGGGCCGGTGAACTTCTCCTTCAGAACGCCAAAAACATCATCAAACGCATACTGGTCAAAACCAGCGCATTCAATCGAACTTGATTTTCAAAAACTTGCGCTGCCCGGCCGGTACAATAAAAAGCAACAGCCATCATCGGGGTGCTCCGGTGCGGTAAAACCACTTTCCTTCACCAGATCTTTCGGCTTTCCAAAGGAACATCCACATCATCGCAGACGATTTTCTTCTTGGCAAAGTCAACTCATTGGGAACTGATAAGACTCCTTTAGTCCAGGCACAACCCGGAAGAATGGCGTTACCGGAAAAATAACTCCGGAGCTGAAGCAGGCCAGATGGAACATTTTTTGACAGAAAGCAAGGTCTCTTCTTTTTATTTCTATAATTCCGTAATGTTATAGATTTACAGAAACAAATACAACTCCGTATACTCCTTTTTATTTTAGGGAGCGAATTGATAAAGTCAAGACAGATTAAAACTCTGCAAGTAAAAGAAAATCTGCAATGTGGAGATGCTTGACCCCATCCACATTGTCCCGCCATACTTCATCCATTGTAACCACATATTTGGGATGATGGTCCCTGATTTCAAGCAATACTGAAAATTCCCGTTCAAAGGTTGCTGATTCACTTATCTTGTAGGCCACTTGTACATAAACTTTCCTCTCATTTTTTTCTGCGATGAAATCAATCTCCCGCTCACTCGACTTGCCTGTAAAGACCCTGTAACCTCTCCGGAGGAGCTCAGACATGACAATGTTTTCAAGGATCCCTGAGATAAACCGGTCACGGTATCCCATCACCGCATACACCAACCCATGATCCCCAACGAAATATTTCTCATTCGTTTTAAGTATTTCCTTGCCTTTTATGTCATACCGTGGTATCCGGTGAACTATAAAAGCTCCTTCCAGTGCATTCAGGTAATTATAAACTGTATTGATATCAATTTTCCTATACTGACTTTTAAAATAGTCAACCACATTTCCGGCAGAAAACTTATTTCCAACATTATCAAATACAAATCTCACCACCCTTTCCAGAAGTTCGACATCCCTGATTTTATAACGTTGTACAACATCGCGCAGGATTACGGAAGAATAAATATCATACACTATTTTCATTGCGGTTTCCTGGTCACAGGAGGCCATATGCAACACGGGGAAACCTCCTGTCCGGAGATATTCCGTGAATGCCCCGTGAAGATCTTCGATTGATTTACCAGTCAAGCTTTCCCTGAAAAGCAGATGCTCGGAAAAGGAAAGGGTAAAAAGGTTTAATTCAACGTAACGCCCTGATAAAAAAGTGGCAAGTTCTGAAGACAGGATATGGGAGTTGGAGCCTGTTATATAAATATCCACATTGAAATCAACAGAAAAAGAATTAATGGCCCTCTCCCAACCGGCAACCTCCTGTATTTCATCAAAAAGAAGATAACAACGATTTTCACGACTTATCCTGTTGCTTATATATTCATAAAAGCTTCCGGCTCTCTTTAAGGCCGACCACTGAAAACTTTCGAAATCAAGATAAATGATCCTCTCCTCAGCAACTCCCTGTCTTACCAATTCTGCCTGCAACAGCTTCAGAATAACAGATTTTCCGCAGCGCCGAATGCCGGTAATGACTTTAATTAAAGGTTTTTCCTTGTATTTGAAAAGTCGTTCCAAAAATTCGTTCCTGTAGATCATGACCTTCTTTATCGGTTATGACCACAAATATAATTATTATTTGTATACTTTTTATGGATATAACCATATAAAGTATTTTCTTGCGAGAAGGCGCCGTACAATATCGTCATCAGCGAGGAAAAGAAATACTTAAAATTGTTTGTTTTACAATTTGCAATTTTTGTAAACACAAACTCGGGAATCCATCTACAGTTTTGTGTTTTCAGAAGTCACTGCTGCAGAAAATGTTCGTTCCTTAAGCCCATTCTGTATTTTCTTCATTACCTTTGTTCATCAGAAGAATATTAAATGGAAAAAATTGCGAAAAGGGAACTTCTGGGAAAACTCATGTGGGATTACAAATTTCCAGCAGATGAATTGGAAGCACTTCTGGAAGGCCGGAAACAACAGGTCGGGCATTACACACGATCAATGCTCTTCCAAAAAATCATTGAGACTTTTCCCTGGTTTACGGTTCTGGAATTTTTCCCTCCTGAGGAAATCCGGCAGCTATTAACAAAAGAGTTGATCCAGAAACTCAGGACACCATCCTTGAGAAAAAAATACGGATTTGTTTATGAACGATTACAGAAAGTTATACCAATTGCAGGATAAATTTCTGAAATGGTGGCAAACCATGAAATATCCGTTTTACCTGACAGGGGGAACGGCACTCGGTCGTTTTTACCTTAACCACCGGTACAGTGAAGATCTTGACTTCTTTTGTAACGCAAATCCTGAATATAAGTTACTCATCGCCAGTTTAAAAACTGAACTTTCAAAGCATTTCACCGTAAACCATAAAGAATCACTCTTTGCTGACGAATTTACCCGGTTATATATCGGTGAAGAGAATCAATTCCTAAAGATTGAACTTGTAAATGATGTGGATTATTATCCCGGTACTCCTTCTGAATTTGAATTTGGCTTAATTGATAATCCTTTAAATATTCTTGCCAACAAATTAACTGCTATCGTTGGCAGAGATGAGCCAAAAGATATCTTTGACATTGTCTGTCTCTCGCTGAACTATTCATTTATCTGGCCTGATATATTTTACCACTCAAAACAAAAATCGGTGATTAATGAAAT
>JAGODU010000358.1 GCA_017998095.1 Prolixibacteraceae bacterium
TTGTAACAAGTGGATTTGATGAGCTTGGAATTGATTATTTTTCAATGTACTCAAATGATTCCTTTGATAAAGTTATACCATTAGTTGAAGCGATTGACAGAGTATTATTTTTAAGATTAAGACAAACTGTAGGAATTGAGAGCAAACAAGATAATTCCTCAATTCAAATATTTCCAAACCCAACAAGTGAATGTGTTAGGATTGTATCAGGAGACAAACTAATCCAAAGAATAATATTGTATTCAATGTCAGGAGAAAAATTGAAAACTCAACATATTGACAGTCAATTTGCGGATTTAAATATTTCTGATTTAATATATGGAATTTATATTTTAGAGATTGTATTCGATGATAATAGATTGACTAATATGAAGATAATGAAATATTAACTAACGTCAACACATGGTATAGTGTATGCGGGGTTCATCGGTTTTCGAGCGTTTGTGGCTTGTAAATAAAGTTGGTGTAAACTGATAGGAAATCGCTTCGCAATCCCACCCAATACCATACCATCAACCGTTATGGTGCATTACAAAAAAAACACTAAAACAGACAGATATGGCAAATTATAAAAACAGAGATGGAAGACTCGAATTGATCAAAGAGAATCCGTTCAAACTAGAAAAGGAAATACAGACATTGACCGAAAAGAATTTAAAACTCATATTCGGACTTGACTTTGTAAAATCAGAATTTTCCTTGAATAATTTCCGAATAGATACGTTAGCTTTCGACCATGATACATCTGCTTTTGTGATCATTGAGTATAAACGGGATAAGAACTTTAGTGTAATTGACCAGGGATATGCCTATTTGTCATTAATGCTGAATAATAAAGCGGATTTCATTTTGGAATATAACGAATGTAAACAATTAGTTTTAAAAAGAAATGACGTCGATTGGTCTCAATCAAAAGTGATTTTTGTTTCTCCTTCATTTACAACTTACCAAAGAGAAGCAATTAATTTTAAAGATTTACCGATTGAATTATGGGAAGTTAAACGTTACGGCAATGAAACTGTAAATTATAGCCAAATTCAAACAAGTGGATCACAAGAAAGCATTAAGACAATTTCACGAGACGATGATATTGTAAAAACTGTAAATAAAGAGATTAAAGTTTATACGGAGAAAGAACATTTAGAAGTTGCATCACCTGAGATTTTAGAACTGTACGAGACAATTAAAAATGCAATTACAAATCTTGACGGAATTGAATTAAAACCGAAAAAGAAATATATCGCATTTGTAAGCGATTCAAATATTGCAGACATTCACGTTCAGAAAAAAGCTCTGAAAATGTGGATAAATATGCCTAAGGGTGAACTTGACGACCCCAAAAAATTAGCAAGAGATGTTTCAAATATTGGACATTGGGGAAACGGAGATTACGAATTACAGATTAGAGATGATGAAAATGTTGAATATATTATGTCATTGATAAAACAATCGTATAAGAAGAATAAAAAATAAGGACGCTATAAAACACTAGGCGACATATTTTTGGACAATTGAATGGGGCACAAATGGGGCACGATTTTGGCACGATTTTGGCACGATTTTGGCCTTTTTAAAAAAGCGACCCCGCTAGGATATGTTCTAGCGGGGTTTTATGTGATTCCGCCGGGATTCAAACCCGGAACCTTCTGATCCGTAGTCAGATGCTCTATTCAGTTAAGCTACGGAACCATCCTAAAAAGCGGTGCAAAGATACTATTATTTTTCCACAATCGGCATTTCGCTAAGCAATTATTTTGGACTTTTCATAAGAAATATGGCTTTTAGTATAATGTAGCCGTCAATAGCTTGCTTTCAACATGTTCTCTTTGGAGAGAGGAGACCATGGACCATCCTGAGCCATGAAAATTATAGCCAGCTCATAAACTTCAAACGTATGCCACTGACCGGTAGGTATATTGACTCCTATGACTCCTGAATCGCCACCCATGTGGATTCGTTCCTTCTCGCTGCCGTCGTCATTATATAAGACCGTATCCATCTTGCCACGCAGCAACATAATGGTTTCACTGGACATATTATGCTTATGTATGGCGGTTCTGGTACCGGGCAACATTACGTTGAGCATACGCTGAGACTGATCCTCTTCGGTATTTCTCAAATCGTAATTCATGCGCAGGCGGGGTGATTCATGGGCAAGCTTCTGGACACGATCAAGCAACGCCTCGTCAATCACAACCTCACGACCGGCAAATTTAGTGTCAACGCCCTTAAAGACACTGAACATCCTTTTACGCACATCACTAATGTCACCGTTCTCGCCGTCAACTTCATAGTATTTGCCGTCTTTTCGGTAATAATCAATAAGAGGTTTGGTCTGTTTGTGATAGGTAACAATGCGATTCTTGATAGTTTCCGGATTAGCATCATCGGCACGGCCTTCAATGGAAGCACGGTGCATAAGACGGGACTGTATGGTATCATCGGAAATCATTATTGAAATTACAGCGTTTACCTTCTCGCCGCGACGGGAGAGCATTTCGTCAAGGTCGCCGGCTTGTCCTAAAGTACGGGGAAAACCGTCAAGCAGGAATCCTGCAACGTCCTTATTGTCGTCAAACACTTTTTCAATCATGTCTTCAACCACTCTGTCCGGAACAAGGTTTCCGGCAGCCATAATGTCTTTTGCCTTTTTACCCAGTTCGGTCCCGGCTGCAATTTCAGCACGAAGCAAATCGCCTGTACTGATATGTTTAAGATTATATTTCTCCGATACGGCACCTGCCTGTGTGCCTTTTCCTGCCCCCGGAGGGCCAAATAAGATGTAGTACTTCATATTGACTTATTATGTGGCAGCAAAGATAATTAAAATTAAAAGCAAGAAGCAATACAGAACCGTATAGGATAAATATTTTAAGTTTCGCAAGTTCTAAACGGCTAATTTTAGCCGGTAGATATCATATATATGGGCAAGTTCGTCAGACTGGTTAATGATAGCATCATAGACGTCTTCTTCCTCAAGATTGAAGACATTAGCCA
>JAGODU010000359.1 GCA_017998095.1 Prolixibacteraceae bacterium
GGTTACAAATCTGAAAAGCTGATTAGTAACGCAGCAAATGCTATAAAAAATATCGGAGCAATCCATCCCCCATTAATTCGTTCAACAAAAGTAAAAATAGAAATGACAAATGATGGGGTTGATACACCAATTTTGGGAGAAAAGGCGCTACCTTTTAAAATACGAGAATGGCAAATACCGGATGTGTTGGGTTATATTCAGAACAAAACAGATCTTACGCGTCATACTTTATTAGAAATCATAAAGCAATCCGGACGATTAAACGACATTCTTATTAACCCGCAACTCTTTATGGACTTATGTTCGCAAGCTATTCTAAGAGCGTTAAACGACTTAATGATTGATGGCATCAAGTATAAAAAGATTGGAAACTCAGAGTACGAAATGCGACTATTTGAAGAGCATGAGTTGGAAACCTACTTGAATGATTTTTCATTTACGGTATCAGATAAATCCAAAACTATTTACGAAAATCATATTCCACTCGACTCTGCTATTGAAAATCGGTTTGCCCGCGATTGCGAAACCAGCGAACAGGTAAAGTTCTATTTCAAGCTTCCCAATTGGTTTACCATACCAACTCCTATTGGTAGCTATAATCCTGATTGGGCAATTGTTTTCGTAGATGATACAAAAATTTATTTTGTTGCTGAAACGAAATATAAAAGTGAGTTAGATATTATTAATACAGGTCATTTACGCCAAGGGGAAGAACAGAAGATTAAATGCGGTAAAGCCCATTTTGCGCAGTTCGATGACGTACAATATGAAGTAGTTAAAGAAGTAGGAGAATTATCAAAATTAGCACAATTACCCTGAAGCGTAAAATTTTAACTTCATGTATTCTCACCCTTCACCTCTCCTTCCCAAACTTTTCCTTATCTTTGCAACATAAAACCAAAGCTAATAAGCCTCCTGGGCGAGTCGCAAGACAGCATACTTGGGGGCGTTTTTTTATTTCAAACAACAGCGTTATTACAGATTTTGACTTCTTTTCATCATTCAGAATGTAATATCTATTTATAATTTACTGAGCACATGAAGGTTTTGTTAAAGCTGTTATTAATAACACTATATGTCTGAATGTTGAAAGAATTTTTGTATCTTTATACAATGTAACCAAAGAACCAAATAAAATTTTGGTAAGAATAATTTCTCAGTTGTTCTTTCATTCTTTGTCTATAAGTATGATTCTTAATTGATAATTCTAGTTACTAAAACAACCTTATTCGAATATGAACAATAGAATGAAAAATAGCCACTCAAATGCTTTATTTCACTATACAAAGAGCCTTGATAATCTTATTTCCATCATAAAAGAAGGGTTCAGGGTGTCATATAGTGGAGAACAAATAACAAGGACAAATCCTGATGGCATGCCTGCAAGTCACGATATTTTTATCGGAATTCCTATGGTTTCATTTTGCGACATACCTCTCGATTTTTGCGAGGAGCATATAAGTAAGTACGGAAACTACGCTGTAGGAGTAGACAAGAGTGCACTCATTAAACTAGCAGGTGCTATTCTATCTCCTGTACATTACATCTTGTTCGACACTCCTATACACGGAGCTTATGCCCATCATTGTTCTCAGATAAAGAAACAAAAAAGTCAAGATGAAGTTCTATCTCAAATAGAGTCAGTAGAATGTAGCGTTGTGGCCCCTAAAGGTAATACATATGAGAAGGGTTTTCCACTCTATTTGAACCAAAAGAATTGCGGCATTGTAGTATCTATATTAGGTTCTTGGAAGGAACAGGAGTATACTACTTTCTCTCTCGGATTCACAAAGAATTATACTTGCGACTACAAGGGCAAGAGCTTTTGTGCATATGATGAGTGTGAATGGCGTATTATCATTCCCGAAGATAGAGAGATTGGTGAAGAGATTGTTAAGTGGTTTTGGTCAAAAGATGAATATTATAACTGGAAAACTTCTCGTAATAACACATTTCTTGATGGCTTTCCGCCAATAGCAGTACCATATAAATCCATTAAGCATATCATCGTTCCTTCACAAGAAGAAAAACGAACTATTGAAAGCCTTTTGAGCGAATTAGGTTGCGAATTCCTGAAAAAGAATATCACGATATTATGATAATGTGTTCGTTCATATGATACACCTGTCAATGTTGCGAATTTATGTCCAACATATGTAATAATCCACATTCAAGAATTATCATCACTGCGTTTTATTCTTTCCATTTCCACATTAATCCTTACCTTTACAATATAAACAATGCGCTGAAAGCAGATAAGATTGCCATTAGGTATAAAAACAAACAAGAAGATGGATAAAGACCGCAAGATAGTATTCATTATTGGTAATGGGTTTGACCTTGATCTGGGTCTCAAGACTTCCTACAAGAATTTTTATGAATCTGAATATTGTCCAAAGGATTATCCTGCACCAATTATTCAGCACCTCAATAATAAAGATTGGCGTGGTGGGCTTGATGCTGTTAAATGGTATGATTTGGAGAATGAGTTACTAAATTATTATAGTGAATTAGAACGAAAAGAAATACCTCGTGACATAATAACCGAGCCTGAAAGAACGTTCATTAAAGCTTTTAATAAAAATGATCCTGCGCGCGAACGCTATTCTAGCTATGATCAGGAGATTAATGCTCTTATAGCAAGGGGGCTTGTCACACTTGTTAAAGTTGAAAACGGGTATCAGGCTCTTTTAGATATTCCATTACAGGAAGAGCTTCTTAAACCGCGTTGCTTAAGAGATAAGAAAGCTCTTAAACTCATTAAAGAAGGACTAGTTGATTATCTCAATTCCATTTCTGAAAACAAGGATGCTTATTCTTCTGTAGCTTTTGCTACAATTTTTGCGCTAACAGAGTGCAAAAAGACAGGTCATCAAATAAGTATTTACAACTTTAATTATACGCCACTACCGGATCTTTATAGAGCCGATTACGAGGATGATATCTACTATGTTCATGGAACCTTTAGTAACTGAGACATAATTGTTGGAAGAAAA
>JAGODU010000360.1 GCA_017998095.1 Prolixibacteraceae bacterium
TGAAACTCTCTCACGCGCGGGAAGGGGGTGCATTTTGAAATCGTTCCAAAAGCAACAAAAAAACCGACATCGGAATATCGGTTTTCAAAAAATTGGCTCCACGTATTTTGGATGTGGGGGGTGCGGTTTTTGAATTTTTATTTCAATATGTCGCCTGGGGGGAGTTGAGATTGAATTATGGTTCTAAAAGATGACATTTGAGATGATTTGATATAAAAACCCAAATTTATATAATTCTTAACAATTTGGTTAATGGACTGTTGAATGACCTGCTGACCATTTGAAAAGCTTATATCAAATACTGGACTGATTATTTGTGGTGACATGTTTTCAATCCCTAAGAACAACACTCTATTACCTAGCGCTATACCACCGTTTTTCAAAGGAATCGGTCCTTCATTATAAATGAAGATTGGAGAACCAGAAGACCCTGGAATGCAAGCCATATCGACGAGTCCTTGCTTTTTACCATTGAAATCAATAGCTGGATGGGATGAAGTAGAACCCTTTCTAAATAAGGGAAAATTATTAACAACATCGTACAATCCGCTCGGATAACCAATCATAACAACATCTTCAAGAGGATTCAGATTATTTAATTGCGTTTGAGTAGGAATTATTCCTTCATTAAGGTGAAAATTGTACAAGTTTTTTCCAGAAGATTTTTGAATTGCATCTCTAATCGGGTTCCAAAAACAAAAAGCAAGATCCTCTGTTGGATGCAAATGCCATGTGACGATATGCCGCGAACTAATGTTAGTGTCATCATGACAATGTGTGGTAATTTCAATCTCTACATTAATTGTAGTCAATGAAAAATTTAGTTTTGCTATATCATCAACTCTTTCTAAAAAATGGCGGTTGCAAATCAACAGATCAATAACCTTATTTGTCGTAGTCTTATACCTGAAGAAAAAAGAAGTTGCACTCGAAACTTTATTGTTGTTTTGAATATATGTAATAGGCGCAGTGCAATAAAGCATTTGTTCAGTAATACTTGTTGGATTCGGCATGGTATTTCTCCTGTTCATATCATTGCGACATGATTTCTTTTCTTTATTATAAAGGGATAAAGATCCTAATGCATAGTTATTAAGTATATTATTCAATCTATGTAATTTTTCTGATAGAAATTACAGTTTCCTAAAATCTTCTCTAAATGTATTTATAAAGTTCAATACAAGGCTATTGGTATCGGTTACTTTATTTGACATTGGAACTAGTCTTTGCATTATATATTCAAGTACTTTATCTGATTGTTCCAACTCATTATATGTAATGTTGTTTTGGAAGATCATATGAACTATTTTCGTTCTATAATCATTGATTTCATTGAAGATGGCAATTTCCTCAGGCTTAAGCACATTGAGTTTGCTTACCTCATCCTTTAGCTTTCCAAGAGTAAATTTATCCTTATAAGTACGTAGATAATATTCGCCGTATTTTTTGTGGATTTCATCAACACGTTCTTTTGTGATTTCGCCACTCTTAATTTCTTCGACTGATTTGATATAGCATATGAGCTTTCTCAGATTGTATTCAAGCATTTGGGATATGTGGATAAAATATCCGATGTTGGCATAGAAACCAATTCTAATATGTTCATCATCTTTTGATATTTTTGAATCGGTTAAAATAGTCATTATTTTGTCCATATCATCATTCCCTCGTTTTTTCCATTCTACCACAACGACTGCTATTTAGTAGATGCCCATTGAAACGGATGAACTATAACCACTTGATATCTTTAAGAGCTTGTTCAAGCACTTTGGATATCTTTTTGCGTTCTCCTATCACATGATATATATAAGCAATTTTCAATTGAATATCATAGCTTGCGTGTCGACTGCTTCTGGCTAGATACTTCATGCCCATTGCTTTATCTTGTTCAATTTGATATCCACAAAGATACATTCTTGCTAGTACATACTCCGCTCTCGGGTAACGCTTCTTATCGGCAAGTGCTTTTACAAAGTCTGCATCTTCCTTTGTAATTGAGGTCTTGCCTAACCTCTTTTCGATAGTGATCAGTCTAACCACTTCGTTAATTTCGTCTTCTAGTTTTTGATTCATAAAAAACCTCCTACTAATAAATAGGAGGGCAATCGCCATTTTGTCACAAATTTTCTTAAAATATTTTAATAGGGCTCAATATTGCCGTCTTTATCAAAGTATATTCTTCGCCCTTTCCCATCCAGTTCATCATGGATTCGCTTATGACAACTACGACAAACGAGTTGAAGGTTTTCATTAGCAAGGCTGATTTTTGGATTATGCATATTAGCTTCAGTCAGTGGAATCTTATGGTGAACGATTTCTCCTACCCCACTACATATTTCGCACAGATATCCCGCACTTGCCATTTTATAATCCCTAGCTTTTTGCCATGAAAGGGAATTATAGAACTTTTGTAGTCTTTCAGTTTTGGCCATTCAAGGAATTACTTTCCTCTTTGAGTCTACATATCACTTCGTCTGATACCTCTTCCCAAGGATAGTCTTTACTTCCGAAGTGGCCGTATGCTGCAAGAGGTTGATATCGTTGCTCTTTGAGTTTCAACTCTTTGATGATATTTGATGGAGCAAAGTCAAAGACTTTGTTTATTATCTTCCGAAGTTCATCGTCACTAAACTCGCTATTCTTGGCCTTTACATCGACCATAACTGGGAATGGTACTCCAATTGCATAAGCGACCGATACTCGGCAAGAAGTGGCTAAGTTGGCTTTGACAATCGCTTTAGCAACATATCTAGCAAAGTAAGCACCGCTTCTATCGACTTTGGTACAGTCTTTTCCTGAATAAGCACCACCACCATGCAAAGCTAGAGTTCCGTAACTATCGACCTGGAGTTTTCTCCCGGTAACACCACTATCGGCGTATGGACCTCCATTAACAAATTCACCAGTAGGATTAATGAGAATCAATGTACTCGTATCTGTTAAATCGCTTGGAAGCACTTCTTCAAGAACTTCAAGGATATAGGGTTCGT
>JAGODU010000105.1 GCA_017998095.1 Prolixibacteraceae bacterium
ACTATTGCTCGTTGTTACCCCGGCCTAAAGGCCAGGGTTAATAAGAAGGAGGAAGCTGCCAATAATAATAACCCTGGCCTTTAGGCCGGGGTAAGCATGAACGCCTGACAACATGGGCTTTAGCCCTCAGACGAAGTTTACTCCCTGTCATATTCACATTGTTCCCAGATTCATTGGGTCGGGACTCGCAATGACGATACTTTCAACATAAGTCACCAATTAATAATCTGATAATTATGAGCAGCGGTATAGAATTGGATCCTAATATATTTAATGCTTTTTCTAAGAATTGGATCAATAAAAAGAGAATTTAAGTTTTGTTTAGTTTTATATCTATAAATAATTGAACTGATATTTTTTTTACTGCATACCTTAAAAATAGCGTAAAATTCATTGCTAAATGTTAATTTTTTTTAATTTTACTCCTAAGAAGTATATTTTGAAGTAATTAATATTTCGAATATTAAACAAAATAAATGTATAAATATTCATTTTATGTTGAAACTATTAATAATCAATAGTTGTTTTATTTAAGTGTTTATACTTTTGAAATATAAAGATTTAAAAAATGATATCAAAGTTTAATAGTTTTCACATAATAATCCAATAATCTAAGAAATTGCGAGATAGTCTTTTTATTAACCTAAATTTAAATTTTTATGAGAAAATTTGCGCTTTTACTTACATGCCTGCTACTATGCGGGGTACATGTAGTTTTTGCCCAAAGTCGGACAATTACCGGTACGGTAACTGACTCCGATGATGGTAGTACGTTGCCGGGTGTATCGGTTGTCGTTAAAGGGACTAGCATTGGTACTGTGACAGATATCGATGGTAAGTATTCTTTAAGTGTAGCTAAGGACGCCAAAACATTAAGATTTTCTTTTGTCGGATTTGCGACACAGGAGATAGAGATTGGCTCTTCATCAAGTGTTTCAGTGGAGATGAAGAAAGCTGCTTTTTCAGTTGATGAAGTTGTAGTAACAGCTTTCGGTATTTCCAAAGCGAAGAAAGCTCTTGGTTATGCATCGACAGAAGTTGCATCAGAAGAAATGTTGCAGAAATCTGAAAATGACATGTTGAGAGCACTTGACGGTAAAGTAGCGGGAGTTGAAATCCGTTCAACAGGAGGTGCCCCTGGGTCGGCAACAAGGATCACTATTCGTGGTAACTCTTCATTTTCAGGAGATAATCAGCCATTATTTGTTGTAGACGGTATCCCTTACAGCAATGATTTTGTTAGTACTACAAGCATGAGTACCAGTGGTGGTGCTTATGGTAGTGGTATCGGGACATTAGACCCTAACGATATTGAATCGACATCAGTACTAAAGGGTGCTGCTGCTGCTGCATTATACGGATCAAGGGCTAAGAACGGTGTGGTACTTATCACAACAAAATCAGGAAGTGCAAGAGCAAAGAAATTTTCAATAACATTAAACAGCTCTGTAAATTTTGAAACTATTTCCAGTTTACCTGATTATCAGAATACTTATGGTACGGGTTCATCAATGGGATATTCAAATGCCAATGGATCATGGGGGTCAAGATTTGATTCAAGAGATTCAATTCCTACATGGCCGGGTTATTCAGCAGCTTTCGGATGGGGTAAAAAAATTCCATATGTACCTCAGCCGGACAATGTTTCCAGTTTGTTTAAAACAGGAGTATCATTCGATAATTCTGTTAACGTAGCCGGGAGCAACGATCAGTCATCATATAACCTTACAATTTCTGATTCAAGAAACGATGGTTATATCCCATATTCAAAATTCAACAGAACAAGCATCAGCGTTGGTGGTAACATTAAATTGTGGAAAAAACTTACTGCCGGTGCATCTGTATCATATTCAGCAACTGATCAGGTTGGAGGTATCTTTGGTAACAATCAGTCATCTGATGGTTACGGAGCTTCATCATTTGCACGTGCATTATATTTAGGTCGTACATGGATTATGGATCCTTATGAAAATCCATTGACAGGTGCTCCAATGCAGCCAAATGGTGCTCAGTTTGATAATCCATTATGGTCATGGAAACACAATCAGGTAATTACAGGAATGGATCGTATATCAGGAAATGTAAATCTTAAATTAGATATTACAAGTTGGTTGAACCTTACATATAAATATGGTTTTAACTCATTTATACAGGATCGTTCTGAAATTATAGACATAGGTTCAAGGGCTCCGATGTTTGGAGGAAATGGTGGTATCACTGAAGATATGTTCCAGTCAACAGAACTTGAATCACAGTTATTCCTTAATTTCGACAAAGAAATTATATCAGGATTAAGTATAGATGGTTTGATTGGTTTGAATCACAACCAGAGAGAAACAAATCGTCAGGCTTATCGTGGTTTTGGTTTTATAGTTGAGGGGATATATGATATCGACAATACAGAAGACGTAGTAGCAATAGGCGGTGGTTATTCAAAACGTCGTTTGGCAGGTCTTCTTGGTGAAGTAACAGTTAACTATAAAGATTATGCATTCTTAACATTGAGAGGTAGAAATGACTGGTCTTCAACACTTCCAAAAGCAAATAACTCATACTTCTATCCAGCTATTGATGCATCATTTATTTTTACAGAAGCATTTGGAATAGAAAGTGATATTTTAAGTTTTGGTAAGGTAAGAGCAAGCTGGGGTAAAGTAGGTATGGATGCTGATCCTTATATGGTATACGATATATATGAATTAGGCGGACCATTTATGGGACAGTCATATATGTACACACCTGACGTTTCCTATGACCCGAACTTAACACCTGAATATAAGGAAGATTTTGAAGTAGGTGCTGAACTGAATTTCTTCAAAAACAGATTGAATTTTGACGTTGCATTATATAACAGTAATTCTACAGATCAGATTTATCCGATTATTGTACCTGCTTCTTCAGGATATTCTCAGACTTATACAAATGTTGGAGCACTTAACAACAAGGGTATAGAAATATCAGTAATGGCAAAACCTGTTGATACTAAAAAGATTGATTGGGATATGCGCTTGACATTTACAAAAAATATCAATAAGGTTGTAAGTATAAATGGTGTTGATTCACTTGCTTATATTGATCAGTTGTTTGGTGATCCTTCATCAGCACTTATAGTAGGTCAGCCTTATGGAGTATTATATGGTACAGCAACTGCAAGAGATAACGAAGGTAATCTTTTGATTGACCCATCTACAGGATTTATGATTCAGGATGATGAACTTCAGGTTGTAGGAGATCCTAACCCGAAATTCATGGCAGGTTTGACAAATACAATAACTGCTTACGGATTTACATTTTCATTCCTGATTGACTTAAAATATGGTGGTGATATTTATTCAAACACTGTATCAACTCTTCTTGGTCGTGGTGTAACTCAGGATACTGAAGATCGTGAAAAGACTCACATTATTCCTGGTGTTTATGGTGATGCTACAACATTGGAACCAATTCTTGATGCCAATGGACAAAAAATTCAAAATACAACTCAGGTAACTACCAATGATCTATATTTCTGTAGCGGGTTCAGTACTTTCGCTATTAACTCATTTGCAGAATGGAACATCTATGATGCTACAACACTCAGATTACGTGAAGTATCATTAGGATATACATTACCTGAATCATGGATTAAAAAATCGCCATTCAGTCAGATTAACTTAAGTGTAACAGCAAGAAACTTGTGGTTCTACACACCGTTCATTCCGGAACATACTAATTTCGATCCTGAAGTTAGTACTTACGGAGCAACTAACGTGTTAGGTGTTGAATATGACGCAGCGCCATCAACAAGACGTATTGGTTTTAATATCAAATTAGTATTTTAATTGATTCAAAATTTTCAATGTATGAAAAAGTTTATTCCTATTATAGCATTGATAACGTTACTGTTATCATCGTGTGAAGGATGGCTCGATATTAATACCGATCCTAACAATCCTTCAAAGATAAAAATCAACAAAGTTCTACCTATAATAAATCAAGACATCGGTGCAATTATGGGTAACGGTTATTATGATCTTGGTTATATGACCTCAGTTTTTACTCATCAGTTAGTTACTCGTGAAAAAATTGACCAGTATGGTATTGACGGTAATGACATGGATAATATCTGGGCATCATTATATGTTGGACCATTGAAAGAAGTTGAAAATCTCATCAATAATGCAACTGAATCAGATAATATGGTTTATGCTGGTATTGGTAAGTTTTATAAAGCTTTCTTATATTCACAAATGGTTGATATGTGGGGTAATGTACCATTTACAGAAGCATGTACTCCCGGTAATTTCAATGCAAAGTTTGATGTAGACAAGGATATTTATACAGCTTGTTTAGGATTGATTGATCAGGCAATTGCCGATATGACCAATACTGAGTCTGAAAATTTGCTTGTACCGGGTGCAGATGATATTATTTATGCAGGTGATACTGATAAATGGATTAAAGCAGCCAATTCATTAAAACTGAAATTATATGTTCAGGCAATGAATACAGATCTTTATGATCAGGCTAAGGTTAATGCACTTCTTGCAGGTGATCTCATTGGCGAAGGCGAAGATTTTTCAGTTCCTTACGGTCCGTCAGTTGCTCCTGATGACAGGAATCCCGGTTTTGTTGATGAATATGCAGGTGGACAAATCAGTTCATATATCAGCCCATGGTTCTGGGAAATTATAAATGGTAAAGCTGCTCATATTTTAAATGGCAATCCTGACCCAAGGGTACCTTATTATATCTGTACACAGCTGGGCGATGGTGAAAGCCCTGAAAACCCATCAGAATACAGGGACGGTAATTTTGTAACTATATATTTTGGTTCTGTAGGAGTTAATAGTGATCATGCAGGTCGTAATACATTTGCAATGATTGGTTTGTATCCTGTAGGCGGTGCTTATGACTCAGCTGATCTTGACAAGAGTTTAGGTCTTGGTGTAAGTGCAGGGACAGGTGCAGCTCCATTCAGAATGTTAACTGCAGCAGACGTATTATATTTAAAAGCAGAACTTGCTGCAAAAGGAAAAATTGCTGATGATGCAAAAGTTATTTTACAATCAGCTGTTGAAGCTTCTTTTGCACAGGTTGATGCTGTTACTGCAGTTGCCGGTATGGGAACAGAACCTGAATTGGTTGGATCTGATGCTGTAAATACTTATATTGGAAAAGTACTTGGTGAATATGATGCTTCTTCAGCAGAAAAGAAATTAGAAATTATCATGACTCAAAAATGGATTTCTAAGTTCGGTTCATCAAATGATGCTTATACTGACTATCGTCGTACAGGTTATCCTGTATTATTCGACCCAAATACTATGGGTGCTTTGGCAACCGGTGGTCCTGAAGGTAGCGGACAAGTTCCTGTACAGTGTACAAGACCTTATCCATTATCATTACCCTGGAGTTCTGATGAATTATCTATGAATGATAATGCTCCTGATCAGAAATCTGTTGGATCAGCTCCAATTTTTTGGGATAAATAATTGATAATTTTAAAAACAAAAGAAAATGAAATTACTACTTAGATATATTTCAATAATTGCAGCTGTACTATTTCTGGCCTATAGTTGTGAGGTTGATGAAAATGGTCCGCTGCCTGAAGGTATGACGGAAGGATGTATGCCTTATATTGATTTTGATGCTACTGCATCAGATAATTACATTAATGTATCAAAACCTGATGAATATTCTTTCAAGGCTACTTTAGATACGTTATACGATTCACCGTTTGATAAGATTGCTATTGTAGTTGTTTATAACGGCAATTATGATAAACAATACGTGCTTAAGGATAATATTACAACCCTTCCTTTGGAATTTACTGTTACAACTGCTAATTTGATTGATGCAGTGCCTGAATTAAATTCTTCTGCAGATATTAAAGAAGGTGATAGTTTCCATGTATTTGCTGTGCCAACTGTTAAAGGTAAGGCATTACCTCCTTATCAAATGCTTGATGGAAATGCCTACAATACAATGAGTTCTTCAGTGTATGCTGAATTGGCGAATGTTAAAGGTGTTGGATCTGCTGATGTTATGATAGCTGTACCTTGTGCTTTCAATATTGATGATTACACAGGTGTAATGTATTGCAAAGAAGACTGGGGTGGCGGTGAATTCTATGAATACACTGTTACTTCATTGATTGACCCTGACTATACAGGCAGCAATATAGGACTTATTATTACCGGATTCTTCGATGGTTCTGATGTTTCAGTAACTAAAGCAGAAATAAGCCTTGCTGATTTTAGTTTCAGTAATGGTGCTGAACAAACTTTAATGCCTGATGTTTCTGCAATAGGCTATCCAGCTGCATACGGAGCATTATATTACAGTGCATTCAATGGATCTGTCAATACTTGTGATAAATATATTCAGTTCTCAACTGATATATGTGTTGACCTTGGTTGCTTTGGTACAGCGACTTATACTATAATGAGTCTGGAGAATTATAATAATAAAAGTGCCAGCTCATTGATTTCAGGAAAGAAACCTATGAAATCATTATAAAAGAAAAAGAGCCGAAAGGCTCTTTTCTTTTTATATATAAAATAAAAAAGCCCATACGGGCTTTTTTTATTTTTGATTAGTACTCATCTTCATTAAAGAAGAAATCATCTTTACTCGGATAATCTGGCCAGATGTCTTCGATTGATTCATATATTTCTCCTTCATCTTCAATTTCCTGAAGATTTTCTATTACTTCAAGCGGTGCTCCCGATCTGATAGCATAGTCGATTAGTTCATCTTTGGTTGCCGGCCAGGGTGCATCTTCAAGTTTCGAGGCTAATTCTAATGTCCAGTACATAATTAGGTGTATAGTATGTTTAACAATAAATAATTATTCATTTTATGCGAATATATATATTTTTTCAAAAAAATATATATAAATCAGGATTTTTCTGTAACCCAAAATACCTCATTTACACTATTTTTATAATTGACATATCTTGAAAGTACAAACAGGTAATCTGATAATCGGTTAATATATTTAATTATTGTGTTATTACCCTCATTATTTAATACAGCAATTCTTCTTTCAGCTCTCCTGCATACCGTGCGTGCAATATGTATATATCCTGAACATATACTCCCTCCGGGAATAATAAAGTTATTAAGAGGGGGGAGAATTTCCTGCATTATATCAATTTCTTTTTCCAGTTCTGTTATTTTTTCTTCTTTTATAAAAAGCTGTTTTCTCAGATCAGACTTATCTTCATCAGTTGCAAGATTTGATCCAATAATAAAAAGGCAATTCTGAACAGAAAAGAGTCTTTCTTTTAAATTTTCATCATCGCAAGAGCTTCTTATCAATCCCAGCCATGAATTCAATTCATCAATGGTTCCGTATGCTTCAAGCCTGATATCTGATTTGTCAACCCTTGTGCCTCCGATTAAACCTGTTGAACCATTGTCTCCGGTCTTGGTATATATTTTAAATTTATTCATCTTTCTATTATTTCTTTTGTAAGATTATCATGAATTATTTAGCATTCCAAAACATGTCTTTTATAATCATACTCATTTTATGAATATTTGAATTTAATTCTTTACAATTGTATGTAAAATTATAAGATTTTAATCAAGGTTATTTTTTTTCTTTATCTTAATGCTCAAATCATCCAAACAATTTAACTGATTTGCAATAAATTTGTTCATGACTTCTCAATTATCATTAGATATAAAATACCTTAAAGGGGTTGGACTTAAAAGAGCTGAATTGCTGAAGACTGAAATTAACGTTCATACTTTTGGAGATCTTTTATATTATTTCCCTTATAAATATATCGACAGGACAAAGTTTTATTCAGTAAGAGAAATAAACGACGGAATGCCATACGTTCAAATAAGAGGTAAGCTGGAATCATTTGAACTTGTAGGTATTGGCAGCAAGGCACGATTGAATGCAATCTTTTATGATGAAACCGGTTCAATCGATTTGATTTGGTTTAAAGGGATTAAATTTATTCAGCCTACTTTACAACCGGGAAAGGAATTGATTGTTTTCGGAAAACCTTCAACTTTTAATGGAAGGATTAATATTGTTCATCCTGAGATTGAAGTTCCTGATGCAACTAAGCAGAATATTGCAGGATTTGTTCAGGCTTTTTATAATACTTCGGAGAAGATGAAGAAGAATTTTCTTACTTCAAGGGCAATTCTCAAACTTCAATATACTCTTTTTGAAACACTCCAGGGAAAGATTGATGAAACCCTTCCTGAATGGTTTGTTAAGAAATATAAACTTATGTCTCTTTATGATGCATTGTTGAATGTGCATTTCCCAAAAGAAAACGATCTTCTTAAAAAAGCACGGTACAGACTTAAACTAGAAGAGCTACTTTTTATCCAGCTTAAAATCCTTAGTATTAAATCGCTCAGGGAAAGGAAATTTAAAGGACATGTTTATTCAGTTGTAGGAGATTACTTCAATAAATTCTACAAGGAATGCCTGCCGTTCGAGCTTACAAATTCACAGAAGAAAGTGATTAAGGAAATCAGGAAAGATATGGGGTCAGGGCGACAGATGAACAGGTTGTTGCAAGGAGATGTTGGAAGTGGAAAAACACTTGTTTCCCTTATGTGCATGTTGATTGCAATTGATAACAAAACCCAGACATGTTTAATGGCACCAACTGAAATACTTGCTATTCAGCATTATAATACTCTTTCTTCAATGCTTGAACCTTTAAGCTTAAATATTAAACTATTAACAGGTTCAACTAAAACAGCTGAAAGGAAAGTAATTCATAATGATCTGGAAGAAGGAAAACTGCATATTTTAATAGGAACCCACGCATTGATTGAGGATAAGGTAATTTTTAAAAACCTTGGCTTTGTTGTTATCGACGAGCAACATCGCTTTGGAGTAGCTCAACGGGCAAGTCTCTGGGCAAAAAATATATTACCTCCGCATGTACTTGTTATGACTGCCACTCCTATTCCCCGTACGCTTGCTATGACAGTTTACGGCGATCTTGATGTTTCTGTTATTGATGAACTGCCTCCCGGTAGAAAGCCTGTAAAGACAATCCACTTTCAGGATAATAACAGAAAGAAAGTCTATGAGTTTGTTAAAAAGGAAATTCTGAAAGGACGGCAGATTTATATCGTTTATCCATTGATAGAAGAATCTGAAACGCTTGATTATAAGAACTTACAGGATGGTTATGCTACAATAAAAAAAGTTTTCCCTGAATTTAAAGTTAGCATGGTACATGGAAAAATGAAATCTCAGGATAAAGATTCGGAAATGATTAAATTTAAAAAACATGAGACAGATATCCTGGTTTCTACAACAGTAATTGAAGTGGGAGTAGATGTTCCTAATGCTTCAGTCATGATTATTGAAAGTTCCGAGAAGTTTGGCTTGTCTCAGCTGCATCAGTTAAGGGGAAGAGTAGGCAGGGGCAGCGACCAGTCGTATTGTATTTTGATGTCTTCGTATAAGCTTTCTAAAGAAAGTACTATCAGGCTTGAAACTATGGTCAGGACTACCGATGGATTTGAGATTGCTGAAACAGACCTGAAGCTCAGGGGGCCCGGTGATATTGAAGGAACAAGGCAAAGTGGGGTAGGCTTTGATCTTAAGATTGCCCAGATTGCAAAGGATGGCGAAATATTAACATATGCCCGACATATCGCAGCTGATATTTTAGATGAAGATCCTGATATCAAAAATCCGGAAAATATTCTCATTAGAAAAAAGCTGGCAGATATGAAAAAGAATCAGTTTAATTGGGGTAGTATAAGCTGATTCCGGCGATTATAAATCAGACTTGATAAACTTGCTTAATCTTTTCTTTCCGTTTAAATAAACAGCCTTTAAAATGTATATTCCATCAGGTAATCCTGAAACATCAATTTCATTGTCGTTATCAGTTTTTACTTTTCTGATAACAACTTTTCCATCTATAGAATAAATAAGTACTTGCTGAATTTTATCAGGTATAAAGTCACTTAAGTATAATTTGTCCTTAACAGGATTTGGAAAGATAAACCTGTTATCAAGTTCAAAAGTTGAATTGGCAGAAGGGTCTGTTTCTATTTTTGAAGTATCCATCACATTGTATAAGAAATTGATAGCTAAAGGAAGGCTTACCGCAAGACTTTGAGTGTGGTCACCGGTAGGATCAATTTTAAAGGTGTGTGGGATGCTGTATTTTGAAAGCGTATCTGCAAATAACTGATTTTGTGATAAAAGCTTATATCCGTCCAACTCTCCGCAATATAAGAAGACTGCCATTTTAGGATTATTGTTCCATTCCCTGATCATGTTGATAGGATTGTTAATTTCCCATCTGTCAACAACATTCTGATCGATAGTTCCATCCGATTTTATAGGAAAATCAACGGGAGGGTCGTTATTAAGGTTTGGAGAAAAAGCTCCGGCCATTGAAAAAACAAGCTTTGTTAATGATCTTGAATAAGTGAAATTATATGGAATCGAATCTCCATTTTCAGATAAAAGTCGGGGTAATATATCATTATAATACGTTGTATGGATAGGTCCGCTGAGTGAAGCAACGCCAATGTAATTATCAGGGTTTTTTAAAGCGTTTTTCATTGCGCCATATCCACCCATGGAATGTCCCATGATACTCCATTTTTTGCGGTTATCCCAGGTGTTATAGTTGTTTTTAATTTCATTGTAAAGGTCGATTGAAATGTAATCTTCAAAATTGCCATATAGTTCTGAATTTGTATAAAAACTACCCAGATAAGGTTCAACACTTCCGTCGGGTACAACGAAAATTACTTTGAAGAGGTTCTTATATAATGTCTGACTATAAGGAAGTACAAGCTCAAGGGGCATAACCATTTGTTCAGCATTAACACTTGCTCCGTGTAAAAAGATGATAACCGGATATTTTGTTGTTGTATCTGAAGCATCATAACCATCAGGATATGATACATAGTAAATCTTTTCTGTACCTAAAGCATTGCTTAAAAATGTTTTACGAACAAATCTTTCTGCATTGACATTGATACAGACAACAGAAAGTAAAGCAAAAACAGACAGATATTTTAGCATTTTATTTTTTTATACAAATTAACGAAAAAAACAAACTGCAGATTTAAGTTGAACTTTAATAAATAATTTATGTTTAAGAATGAAATAATGGAATATTAAGTACAAACATTTAAAATTTAATTTATTATTTTGACAACCTAATTATTAAACATATATGAAAGAACACATATTGACCCTCTTTATTTTATTAGCCGCAATTTTTAACAGCTATGCTTCTGATAGTAAAACCAAGCTATTCAAGAGAAATAATGTAGCAACCGGTGTGAAAATCGGTCTTAACGAATCAAGAGATTTACATATTCCGCCTCCGGCTTGTTTCACTGATAAATCAGGTAATCTGGCATCCAAAACAAACTTCACTGTGAAGTTTAACGGCTTCGGCACTCAATCCCGTGCTGCTTTTAATTATGCAACTGCAATATGGGAAAGCCTGATCAATACTCCTGTTGAAATTCGGATTGATGCATATTGGAGAAAACTGGGAGGTTCAGCACTTGCTTCTTGCGGTGCTACGACTTATTATCTTGGTTACGACGGTATGTCTTATCCAAATACTTATTATCCTGTATCTCTTGCTGAAAAAATGACCGGGAAACAGTTGAATGAACCTCTTGAATATGACCTGATTGTCAATGTCGACAGCGAAGCAAGTTGGTATTTCGGTACTGATGGAAAAACTCCTGCTGACAAATATGATTTTGTAAGTGTTTTGTTACATGAAATATGCCATGGTTTAGGTTTCTCCGAATCTTTCTACGTACAGAATGGCCTGGGGGGTTGGGGATTAAGCAGCGGTTATGGTTTGATATATGATAAGTTTGTGACCGATTCAAAGGGAAGGAATATAGTTGACACAACTATATATCCTATCAATTCTAAAGAATTGAAAGACGTGTTGACAGGTAGGGTTTTGTATTTTGAAGGCCCTTATCTTATGAATGATTTTGGCAAGAAAGTTTCTCTTTATGCTCCTTCATCATGGGAATCACAATCAAGTGTTTCGCATTTAACTACTTCCTATTCAAGTGGCGAGAATTCATTGATGACTCCATTTAGTTACAAAGGAGAATCGATACATGATCCGGGAGTAGTTGCCGTTGATGTTCTTTCTGATATTGGATGGAAACAGGTTTTCATTAAACATGAGCCAATTATAAATTCTGAAGATATTAAGGATGTAACTATTGAAGCAAGCATTTACACAGACTTTGATTCCGGGGTATTTAATCCCAAGTTATTTTATTCTGTCGACAGCGCTGAATATATTGAGAAAGCTCTTGTTAAAAGTTCTTCAGACAGTGAAAAATATTCAGCTGTAATTCCTGTTTCAAAATCTTCAAATATCAGTTATTATATTACTGCTGATGATAAGTTTAACAGGAAATTTACTGTTCCTGTTTATGCCCGTGATGAAAGTTACGGCTTCTATCTTGGTGCTGATACAACTCCCCCTGAGATTTCCCATTTTCCAAATACTTTTCTTTTACCCGGACAAGATTCTATTCTTATTAATGCTAATGTAAGTGATGGATTTGGAATTGACAGTGTCTGGGTTGAATATTCATACAATGATGAATTGCAAACTCCTGTCGGTATGTCTGTTTTTAAAGAAACTCAGTATCAGCTCGATCTTGACATCTCTTTTTTAAATATAAATGATGGTGATTCTATTAAATATCGAATTGTTGCAAGAGATAAATCAAAAACAGGAAACTTAGCCTATTTACCTGATTCAGGCTGGACTGTAATTAATGTTGAAGCAATACCTGAGTTTGTTGATGAATTCCAGAATAACTTTGAAGCTACAAACAGTGATTTCATTCTCCAGGGCTTTTCTTTTGAAACCCCTGATGGCTTTAAAAACGGAGCACTTCATTCTGTTCATCCTTATGAATTTGCAGGAGAAAATAATTACCTTGAATATATTGCTCAGTTAAGATACCCTGTAAAAGTTAGTGAAACTAATCATTTCATTTCTTTCGATGAGATTGTTCTTGTTGAACCCGGAGAAACAGGCACAAAATATGGCGATGAAGAGTTTTGGGATTATGTGATCGTTGAAGCTTCCAAGGATGATGGTAAGACATGGTCTTATCTTGAACCGGGATGGGATTGCCGTATTAACAGTGAATGGTCAGCTGCTTATAATAATTCAATGAGTGTCCAGTTCTCACAAGCAATTGGAACTCAAGATATGTACAAAAACCACTTGATTGATATTTTATCATTAGGCAGATTCAGAATAGGTGATGAAATCATTATCAGATTCCGCTTGTATTCCGATCCTTTTGCCAATGGCTGGGGTTGGGCTATCGATAATCTGAAAATTCAAACTGAAGGTTTGGCTGCCAAAAAAATTGCTTTAGATTCGGAGATCAAAATTTACCCTAATCCTGTTGAAGGCAATATGATTCAGATTTCAGCGAAAAACAGTAAAATTGAGGAAGTTTTGTTATATAACATGCAAGGTTCCTTAGTGCATAGAACTAATGAAATAATCAATAACGGGATTGTTTATTTGCCTGAAATGCTAAAGGGTGGTTATATCATTATTGTGAGGACTGACAATCATACATCTCATTCTAAAATTCTAATAAAATAATAAGCTAATTTCTGATACTTGCTGGTTGGAAAGAACCTCAAATCATCGTCATTGGGTCGGGGCTCGCAATGACATATTATTACAATCATCACATATTCAGGTATTTTACCAATAAAAGTTGCTTTCTGTGTATTGAGATTCCTCACTTCGTTCGGAATGACGGGCTACAGGTAATGTAAAAG
>JAGODU010000361.1 GCA_017998095.1 Prolixibacteraceae bacterium
TTTCCATAATTCAGCTCCGGTTTCTGCATCATACCCCGCAACTGTTGGCTCTGCTGAAGTAATTACCTGCATTTTGCCATTTATTTCTGCAAGTATGGGTGAAGCCCATGAAATTCTTGAAGTTCGTCTTACATCCCATTTTATGCTTCCGTCAGTAATGGAAAGCGATAAAAGCCTTCCTCCTTTATTTGAATCGTATTGGACTATTACATTTCCATTCCAGTATATCAATGATGACGAATGTCCATAGTGATTTGACGGAACTCCAAGATTCTTCGCCCATATTCTGTTTCCTGAAAAATCACATGCAACGATATCTCCGGTTCCAAATATTGCTACTGCAATATTTCCATCTGTGGTTACTGTTGGAGCAGCTAATCCTGTATCATCTGTTGTCTTGGGGGGTACAGCCGGCGATCCTTCTATACCTGATGCACTATGGCTCCAAAGAATATTTCCTCCTGTAAGGCTAAGGCAATATAAAACTCTTTCTGAAGCATCTGCTCCGGAAATGAATATTTTATCATTCCATACAACAGGTGAGTTATATCCTTTTTTGGAAATTTTTACTTTCCATAAGATATTGCTTCCTGTTGTTACATCCCATGACGAAGTTATATTCTTTGCCGGGAAAACTCCCTGTCCCAAAGGACCTCTGAAACTATTACTTTGTTTTTTAATGTCACTTAATGTAGCAACATTCTTTATCTCCTTATTTTCATAAACTTCTGTTGAAACAGTGTCTCCCTTTGTAATTATTGTGCTATCAACAACTATCGTATCTTTTTTTGTTGTAACTGTAATATCAACAACTTCTATAGTTTCGCTTTCTTCTGCTTCAACTAATGCAGCAGTATTCCCGGCTTCATATTTGTTAATATGATTTATGGTCAATATATAAGCAATAATTGTGATTACAAATATTGAAATACCTGCTCCTAATATCCATTTTGAAGTTTTTTTACGAATATCGTTTTCAGATAAACCTGATTCTATTGGTAAGTCAATTCTTGAAGTCTCTTTACTTAAAATTCTTAATGATACAATTAAAATTAAAGCCGATAATATCATTAGTATACCTCCGGTTTCAATTTGCCATTTTGATGTGAAAAAAGCTTTCCTGGCTATTAAATCAAATGAACGTATTTCTCCTATCAATTCTTCATTTCCCGGCTCATTGTTCAGCTTTTCAATTAAGACTTTCATTGTTTCACTTTCAATTGGGTCATTGAACGTGAGCTGAAAGTAATTTATCAGCATCAATACACTAATAAATATCAGGAAGATGGCTGAAATTATAGCTGTTCGCTTTACAATTTTAATCTTTGTCTCCCGTTCCATCAGTACACTTTTATATCTTTTGTATCACCTGAATGTCTATTTGTCTGAGCTTTATTAACATTTAACTTTTCTTTGGATAAATCCTTTATCGGGCAATTGTTCATGCATCGGCCACAGCTAAAACAATTTGTGCGATTAGGCAGATAATCTTCCTGCTTCCTGACAACATACTGGTTTGAAAGCATTATCCCAATTACAAGTCCCAGAAATCCTCCAAATATCCAGCTCCCGGTTAGATATTTTCTTTTAATGATTTTTACTTCTTCAGCTAACTTTTCAATTGTTTTTTCTGAAGAAAGAAATGTTTGAATATCAATATTGTCCTTGTCATTTTTTAACTCAGGATGT
The DNA here is from genome assembly GCA_017998095.1 of Prolixibacteraceae bacterium. The sequence goes on from JAGODU010000361.1 coordinate 1,690, forward strand.
TTAATCATCAGTTCAGCAAGATATACATCAGGATGTGCTTTTGAAAGAAAATTATGAGCCAATGACATTGTAAAACCACCTATAACAATCCAAAAAGGTATCAATAAAGTGAAAATTGTAAATCTTTTTTTATTGTATTCTTTTTCAGAGCTTTTTAATTCTTCTGATGGCTTATCAATTGCATCGAAAGGACATGAGTCCTGACAAAGTTTACAGCTGATACATTTGTCGGGAGTAATACTCATGTGATATTTTGAAAATCTTGAAGTCCACCCTAAAAGCACCCCATACGGACAGAAAAAACGACAATATGGCCGGGCTACAAACAAACCCATTAAAAGAAATGCTATTCCAAGTATTATCATTATAAACTCTGCATTTCTTCTGAAAATGCCAATAAAGGGATCATAACGGCAGATGATAAACTCTGATCCGGTTGCAGCTAACAAAATTGCTAATCCCAGATATATATATGGAATCAGACCCAATGCTTTTCTTAACCAGACAGGAATTGAAATAGGTTTTATAATAACCAGATCCTGAATCACTCCCAGGGGACATGCTGATGCGCAGAAAACCCTTCCGAATATTAATGAGAATATTAATGGTAAAAGAAAGAATAATAATATTGGTATTGATACTGCATAAGCCGGATTAAATAGTGTTAGTGTAATATTTTGAATTGAACCGACTGAACAAACACATCCTTCTCTGAGAAAACCAAAATAAATAAGTGAAAATATGCTTAACCACATTATTCCCTTTCTGGAACGTTTTTTTAAAAGAAACCATGCAGCTAAAGACATTACTACGATTAATACTGAAACATCTATCCATGCCATATAATCTGCTCTGGGCTCAGGGGTTTCAGGAGCAGGCTGTGTATACCCTGATTCAAATTCCGGCTTAGGGAAACGCTGAACTTGTGAGTATGACGAAAGAGATACTAATAATAATAAGAAAATAAGGAACGCCCTTATAACAGCAGTAGCTCTTGTAATACCTGAAATTGGTTTCTTTATTTTTAATAAGTTATATATAATCATTATAGTTCTCGTTATATGTTGATTTTATTATTAATCCGGCAATGTTATGTTTTATTTCTCCATCCTGAGCTGAAATCTCCTTTTATAAGATACGGACTTTGAGCCGGTACTCTGATTATTGCATCGGAAGGACATACTCTTGAAATCGAACATTCATTACAATTCTTACATATATCATGTATTATTTGAAGCAGAAGAGATCCATTTCCAAATGAAGTGCAACCTTTTACACATTTCG
>JAGODU010000362.1 GCA_017998095.1 Prolixibacteraceae bacterium
GTTTCATATAAGCCTACCATTGTTCCAAGAGCACCAGAAATCAAATGTAATTCGTCTTGTATAATCAATTCAGGTGCTCTATTATTACTTCTAGTTCCAAGAAAAGCACCGCATCTGCTATCCCAAGGCAACATTGCAAACTTATCTACCGTACCAAATAATAAAGTAGGTGGATTATCATATAATTCGTCATCAATTATTTGAATGGGCAACTCCTTAGTAAAATCGCAGCTTTCATGGGGGCAATATAAATAAAAATGTGTACCTCGTCTCATATTATAGCCCCATTTACCAACAATTTGACCATCTACTACGTCTCTTGTCATTTTGGTACCGCACCAAGGACATTTTAATACTTGAAATTTGTTGTGTTTATCTTTTTCATTACGTAAATTGAAAGCATTACTTGCATTCAGTAACTTATTCAAATGCTCATTCGCTTTATCATTTTTGTTTGGAATATGGGATCCACCTATCCATAAACCAATTGTTATCGGAGAGTTTCCCAAAGGATAAGCTGGATATCTATTTCGTCTTCTATTCTTCAGTTCAGAATCTTGTCTTATGTACTCACATGCGCAGATTAAAGTTGCAGCTCGTGTAAACTGTTGCGCTGCAAGCAATCTTAGTGTATATCGCATAATAACTGTAGTTCCGCCGCTTTCCGAAAGATGTTCAAGCTTTCGATAAAAAATAGTAAATGCTGTTAATCCAAGGTATGCTTCGGTTTTACCACCACCAGTTGGAAACCAAATTAGATCTACTATATCTCTATCAGAAGAATTACAGTCTACAATAGAAGCAATATCCATTAGCAAAAAGGCTATCTGGAATGGTCTCCATTTACACTCCGTGCCATCTTCTTCATAGTAATCAACATTATTTAAGAATTCTGATATACGTTCATCTGTTTCGTAATGATCTTCTTTAATGGATTCTTGTTTCTGAATGTGTATACGTTGCATAAACATAGCTCTGTTAGCTAATTGAAAAGCGTTAAAGGCTCTTTCGTTTTCAGATAGAATCTGCACGCCTTTATACATCCGGTTGTAAGCCGCTTTACATTCAGAAATATTCTTAGCCGCTGCAGAACAAAACCTTTTATCGAGAGTTTCTGCAGTCACAGAAAGGGAGTCAACCCATTCTTTATATAGATCGATAAGTTTTGTAAGTGAACAGATTTTTTGTTCTTTATCACAAGATTCAAGATCGGATAGATACTTCATAGATAACTCGTTATCTGAAATTGTGTTATTATTAGGCAATGAAAATTTCATTCCAGGAATTTCCCTAATTGGGAAAAAATCGCTCCAAATCTCTCCGCACCCAGATGCATCCACCTTCCAATCAACAGCGGTACCTAATCCTGTACCGAATATTTTCTTTTTGCGATAAAGTAGTTCTAGAGATTTTTCCTCCTCGTCCATAAAATCAGCATCATAATCGGCATGTATATCTTCAAATAGAAATGAATTGTTTGATGTAGATACGGTAAGTTTCGATTGAAAGATACAATGCTCAGCTGTTTCGTGCTCCTGAGAAAAATCATTAATTAACATTATTGTTATAGACCATATACCGGGCTTGACTTCTTTACGGATACCAACCAATTTTGCTGATGTTTCATCTATTGACGTTGCATCCTCCCGCTTAATATAGTCATGCTTTGAAAAGTCTAAAACATAATTTTTGACTCTATGAGGAACTCTCACATATCCTGCTCTTAGATAATCTGCCAAACGATAAGCGATTGGTTTATATATCTGTAAATCATTAGGAGACAGAGTATCTCTTTCAAATATAGCGCTGATATCTTTAGGTGTAAGCTGTGAAATAAGCTTTAAAACAGACTTATCCTTATCAAAAGCAATTGTACTCATAAATTCGCTTGGTACAGCATAATCATCAGGATTATCAGGGGTAAAAGAAATCATACAATCAGGAACAGTTGCTTTACGATAAGTCGCAAATTCAACATCCACACAAACTGAATCACACTTGCCATTCACAAGAAAAGTAATTCCCATTGAAGAGGGTTTAAACTGCGAAGCCATGCCCACTTCTTCATCTAGATTATCTTCGGAGTTATCATCCCAATCCTCATCAATAGATAAAGCTGACTTAAATGCTTTAATTTCCGTTTGTTCGGAAGACGTATCCATTATTTCATCTTGAATATCTTCTGATGCTTCGATTTCAGATTGAATTTCTTGTTCATTATTCCCTTGCATACTAATAGAGTTTCTCGGAAAAAGAATTCCTACAGTGTATCTACTATTAGGGCTGCTAGATATTAGCTCATTTTCTATATTGGGAACAGAAAACTCGGAACCTGGTCCCATCAACTCACGCTTAACAGTCTCTATGTACTCGTCACGAGCTGTTAACATTTCTTGCTGAATCATTTGTTTGTTCACTGTGAAACCTCCTCATCAGAAATTGGACGATTAATAAAACCGATTTGAAGCATATATTCATTATCAACTTGAGTTAAGTATTCTAATTCCATCGTTTCGGCAAGCTTATCAACATTTTGATATACAATCTCTAAATCACTGCCTACTGGTGGTACATTACCAGATAGTTTATCATTAATTGCATCACTTATCATTTTAAGTATTTTCCGTCTTGTGCTTCTAATAGTTCTGCATGCTTCAAAGATAGAATGCGATTCAGATAATAGGCAATCATCCTGCGTAAATTTGGCAATAGCTTCAATAGTTTTTTCTTGTTGAGGTCCTATGATGTGACTCTCCTCTGATAGCCATTGACGAACACTAGACGCTTTGATATTAACGCCCAGTTCCTTCAAGAATCTGGCTATATCTCTGTGTTTTAGTCCATTAATCAGCTTATACTCTTTTAGAACCTGTTTCCAATACTCAGACTTTTCTTTCGCAGCAACAATAACCGGATCGAGCTTTCCGCTACTCAATAATCGTTCAAAAATAATATCTACAATATTACGA
>JAGODU010000363.1 GCA_017998095.1 Prolixibacteraceae bacterium
GAACAGCTCACTGAAGAAATCATCAAAGTCCTTCCGGTCTTTAAAATCTTTCCAGAAGTCTTTCGGAATGTCAAGTTTCTTTTTCATCGCTAACTGATATTAAAATTAAAACTAATAAACTTTCGACGTTAGCTTTCCCAATTTTTGTGTTGGCAAAGCTACCTCTCAGTTAGCGTTTACACAATCTAATCTATACTCCCAAATTGTTCTTTAATAAATTTGGCTTTTCGGGCATCTGATAGGTTTTTTGTTCTTAGCAGGCCTTTATTCTGAAGGTATAGAAACCTTTGTACACTGGTTTTTGTAACAACCTGTGCAGGATTGCCAATAATTACAGTATTATCCGGGAAATTACCTCTGACCACACTTCCTGCGCCTACTATACAATTGTCACCTATCGACGTATTTGCCAGGATGGTGCAATTGTTACCAATGAAAACATTATTGCCAATTTTTATCTTACCAAAAACATCTGCGTCTTTCCATTCATCACGGAAACACCAGATTGCACCATCATGTGTTATAAAGTCCGTTCCACCAGCAATTGCTACGTGATTGCCAATTTCAATCAGGTAGGGTTCTGTTGAAAAAGACATAGTATTCAGATGACAGTCTTCTCCAATCTTCATACCTTGTTTGCGGAGATATCTGATCTTAACCTTATTACTGCATTTCCCCAGTATCCTGATGATTATTCTTTGTAGTATACCACTGAAATTCATAAGTTCTCACATAATGTCAATATACAACTAGTCAACATTGTTATTGATGACATCGATAATGAATTTGCTAAACAGTGGAGCAACTTTTCCAGAGAACTCTATGCTGGGATGAGAGTTGAGCGGACTGTATGCATTCTTTTCGGTCAGATATAGTCCACCCTCTGTCTCATACTCATAAAAATCCCAGAGAAAAATATTATCACCAGTTTCATCCCAGTCATTTATTAACCATGAATGAAACTCTTTGGCTCTTATAGCCTCTTCTTCTGTCATATTTGCTTTTGTGTTAACAGCTGGCGTCCAAACTATAAATTTGTTTTCTGGAAATTCTTGCATTTTCTCCTTTAGGGCAACGTATTGAAGCTTATAATTTTCCAGGCTTTTAATTTCTGAATCGATATCAGGATTGCCAATATCAGCTACCATCCTGCTTACCGGATAACAATGTTTAAATATTATCACATTATAGTCTTTGGTTAGAATTTCAAGAGTTGGTTCTTCCATAAAAGGCTCCTCACCGCTATTTTTCACCCAGATATTATAATAATCGTAGGGATAATTATTCCAACCATAAGGGCTACTTTTTGGGAACGGCATTTCGGTTATGAAATAATCTGTCTTATTTTTTTTGTTGTATTTCTTAAAATATTTCTGGACATCGCCTTGACCGGTTATTTTGTAAACATATCTATTGGTATTTCCTACCCACACAGATCGACCGGTACTATGGTGTAAGAAGATAATCTTGGTCATAGCTTCATTTTTTAACCTGCAGCCTGTCAGAAGCAGGGGTATTAAAAATAAGAACAGATTCTTCATTATCAAATCGATCAAATACAATAAGGAATGAATTAATTCTATTCAGAATAAACTTAACGCAATATTTCGACAGTTTCAAATTTAATTTTAAAAATGGCTCTTTTTTGGATTGTTTGCCTCCTTTTAACCAAAGTCATATAAGATCATCTTTTGCCTGTTATTGTTTTATATAATACAGGTGCAATATTTTTCAGATACGAAGCAACAATTATTGAAAAGAACAGTGTTATTGTTGGAGCAAGAAGATAGATCAGAAATGAGCTCAATTCAGTCGTCCCCAGGAAGAAATATAATGACTTCTTAACAATGGTTATTGTCGGTTCATGAAATACATATATAAAGAATGTGTACTGGAACAAATTGTATATCCTCGTTTTCGATAAATCAGTGTTTTTAAATAATTTGTCATATAGAAGCCAGATAGTCAGAATCCCAAAAAGAATACTTGCCCTCTGGAGAATTAGAATTAGGGTGTTATTCGAATATCCGATGTGGACTAATATTGTCTTACAAAGGACTAATGTTATCCAACAGATAGTGAGGTATATATGTTGATGCTTTACTTTGAAATTATGAGGATTAATCCTATTTACGCTGAAATATGCGCCAGATGTAAAAAAGAGTATTGACCTGTTATCAAAAATGACATAGTTGAAATTTAGAAACCAAAGGATGAGAAAGAATAGAACAATTAAATTTCTTAAATTCTTTAAAAGCCAATGGATGAGAGGTGAAATTAATACAAGTACTGTCAGATCTCTTATAAACCACAGTTGATAAGGGATGGGCTGCAGGAAGATGCGTGTCAACACTTGAGAAAAGGAGTAATCCCTGATCAATTCTCGCGTAAAGAAAGGCTTAAAATAAGGAATTGATTGAATGGCGAAGTAGAATATCAGTCCAAAGATGGACCATAATAGGTAGGGTATAACAAGCGTACGAAATCTCTTTTTGTACTTTTCCAGAAATTCTGCTGGTTTTCCTTCATTGATGTTTAAAAAAAACAGATAGCCTGAAATGGCGAAAAAAAGTGGAGATGCGATCTTCGCTATGCCATCACTAATGAAGTTTTGAAAGAATGAATTCACCCCCTTGTTGATTGTAGTAAAATTTGCATCAATTCTGACAGAAAGATTTGTTGAATGCACCATTACTACAAGCAGAATCAAGAAGAATGAAATTGTCCTAAGCTTATCACTCTGGTATTTGTTCATTTAGATTTCTTTATATAGTGCGAGATAGTGGAATAGAATTGGCAAAGATAACAAGGTGATCTGAGTTAATGTTACCATATTAAAACAAATAAATGAGCCTGTGAAAATTTTTGTGTAAACGAGTAGCCGCCGGGTTTAAAGAACGCCACATCTGTCACCAAATTTAATGATTAATTGATTAATAATAGACCCCCAGTCTCTTACGG
>JAGODU010000106.1 GCA_017998095.1 Prolixibacteraceae bacterium
GTAATAGGTGCTTACAAACCTAATAGAACTAAGGTAGCTGGTAATTGACCTCTCACTGTAATTGCGGATGCGCATCTCGCGCTCCATCAATTCTCTGATACTTTTTTTTCATGATTTATTTACTGAAGTTACAAACAGAAAGTTAAGACGTTTTTTGCAGAATGTAAAGCTACTGCCGTTAAGGCGGTTTAGTTCAACTAATTTATAACCCAACTAAACTTTGGGTTATCCACCCAATCCGGCATGCTAACCCAATGTTTTGTTTGTTTTATTTCTGTTAATTATAATGTTTTGTAATAGATTATCAAAAGGCAAACAATCTTATATTGGTTTTTTATCCTGATATAAAGATGAATAATTGATGATTCTTTAAAAATTAAGCTTAAATAATATTTTGTCTATTTAAAATCTACTGAATTTCTGGGAAGCATACATGAGTAATAGAAGAAGAATCATTAATTTTTGACCTTCAAAAATTATTAAACTCTATTTCTTTGTCGCTAAATGTTACCATTTTGTTACTCGACATAAAGTCAACCTCTGTAACTATGTGGGTTGTACTGGATTCGAACCAGTGACCCCTACCCTGTCAAGGTAATGCTCTAAACCAACTGAGCTAACAACCCATTTTAACGGCGGTAAAATTAAACTTTTTTATCAAACTTTTACTACTGCTTATTATTTCGATATTTCTTTTTATTATAGTGATTAAACATTCAATCCTTTACACACCTTACCGATGCACCTCGATTCAATCTCCCGGATTCATGCCCGAAACTATAATCATTATTGAAAATAAACCTATACAATGCCTTATCTTCTCCATCCTTTGTTGAACTCCACCATTCTCCTTCAACACTACTGTATATAAAGAAACCGTCTTCCTCCCTATGCCCTCCCGGAACTGCTGTAAAACCGGTCTTGTTGATATACTCAGGATAGTCTTTATTGGCAGTTACTCCATCCTGAACAATCATCCTCCACCCTTCTCCAGAAGCAAGCGATTTTGAAATTTTATTTCCTTCAGTTGTTCCGTCAAAATTATACCCGTTTTCAATAAGATATTTCTCAAGTTGATTCCATTCTTCTGAAGTAGGGACATGCCATCCTGCAGGACAAAGTTTTTCTGTTTCTACTGTATACCAATTATATAAACTCCCATAAAGCTCGCCCTTAGCTTCACTATTATTGTAATAACAAAAAGCCGGAGAATATAATTCAGACCACTTTTTATCATCCGTAATTTCAGGAATTGGAGTACCATCATTAAGCTTTGTAACCCTTAGGTTTTCTGCCATCCAGGTTATGGTATCTATTTCTAATGTGTGGTAATAATTACTTTCAATATCTGAAACTGAATCATATAAAACATCAGGATTGAAATTAAAACCCTGAGGTTCAAGTTCTTCATCATCATTACAACTAACATTAAAAATTATACTAACTGTTAAAATGATGATGGTTAATTGAGATATTCTATTCCATTTCATTTCAAGGAGAACTAGTTCAAATTAACCTTTAAATATAATAAAAAACGAATTTATTTCTAATAATCAGCTTATTAACTTATATGAAAATGATTAAAGTTTCAAAATTTTATTATAACCCACCTTGTTTTTTATTTTGAATTTTACAATGTAAACACCGCTGTCAAGTCCCGATAAATCTATTGTGAAGTAATTCATCCCTGCCTGCTTAAAATAGCTGAACCTGTGCCTTGAAGCTGTATCATAAAAAGCAAACTCGACTTCTTCATCGGTAGACTCATATACAATTACATTAATAAACTCATTCGCTGGATTGGGATACATCAATACCGGATTTTGTTTTTCTCCGTCATTTATACTGTCAACTAAAAAAATAATCTGATCAGATGGAAATGAATAACAATTATCATTTGATTCAATAAGATAATACAAGCCATCGTTCTGTGGTAAATAATAATTGTGCGAATAATCATTTACAGGAACAGAATTTTTATACCACTGATAAGTTATGGTTGAATCATAATCATGATTTGAAAATATTGCTACTTTGTTAAAGGCCAGTACAGGTTTATCCGGTTTTCTCAGCACTTCAACATCAAAGCGGTATTTAATAACTTCATTATTGCACCCCAAATCAACTGATAATTCAATCGTGCCTGATTTAGCAGTTTTGGAAAAACTAACCTTTACAGAATCATCATTAGCCGAGCCCACCCATCCTTCCGGAAACACCCAATTGTATAAAATCCCATTAGGTACATTTTTAAGTACATATAAAAAGTCTTTATCTTCCGTACAAGCTTTTCTTTCTCCTGAAATACCGGTTTCTTCCATAACTGAGGAACAAACAAATTTTGCTGAGATATTCCTATCTTTTTCTACTATAAATGACAACTCTGAACTATTGGAAATTAAAGTATTATTCTCATACCAACCTGAAAAATCAAAACCGAATAAATCACTTGCAGTTAAAAAGCATGTATCCCCATTAAAATATTTACCGTCACCGGTACCTATTCCTCCATTAAAAGGTTCAGTATTGATTGCTATTGTTGAAGAATTATCAAGAACAGTTATTGTAATAAACTCTTCATTATTAAACTCATTTATCTCCCAAATCTTGTTATTATAATCTGTAATGAAAAATATATAGTATTTCCCCGGAGTTATCCTCCTGTCAATTCTGGTTGAAAATTCCAATGTCGTACTGCTTATATTTTCATTTTCAAAAATATTGATTGCTTCAAATAAAAGTTTATCCTTCACAGGAGAAAAGATAGAATCTTCTGAAATAAACACACTTACATTTGGTTTTAATAAATCTTCTTGATTTATTTCTCCTGCTTGAATATTTGTAACACCTAATGTCAATTCCTTTCCTGCAAGTATTTCATTAGGTTCAGCATAAGGATTTTCAACGTAATAGTCTGAAGTCACTTTTCTTCCGGAACATTCAATAAGTTTTTCTCTAGTTTCTTCCCTTATGCCCGGCAACATTTTATAAAGCAATTCACCCGGACAAATAGTTGCAGGTTTAACATCCCTGTGTCCTACCAGACGAGGCAAATACAATGTATCTGTAGCTGCCTGATTAATAATCATTTCTTTAGATGCCGGATCAATCTCTTTGCTGTTATACCACCATGAAAGAAATTCTTCAAGACGTGAAATTTGCTCATCGCTTGCCAATGTTATATCCGAATTTCCAAGAAAACACACCCCTATTGCTTTCCCATTAACACTCCCGGCATGTGCCCCTTTAACATCAACATCATATCCAAATGGATTATATCTGCCCTGAAATATATTCCCATATTTGTCAACCAGATAATTATACCCAATATCATCCCACCCTAATGAGTTAACATGATAATCCCAATAACTTTTTACTACACGATATCCATCATCATAATTATCAGGTGAAGCTCCATGGTGAAGTACAACATGAGTCGGATATATCTTTTCAGGAACATACTTTGGGTCCTGACAATCAGCATAAACACTGCACCATTCTGTTCTTGGAATAATGGAAGGCATTGAACATCCTTCCATTTTATCTGATGCTGAAATTTCCTTTCCTTTATCCAGCATCTCGTCTTTATTTTCAATCTTCACAAAGTCAATTACAACAGATTCAATATCACAATCTACAGGAGGTATCAACTTAATCTCATACTCATATTTATCATTAGCAGAAAGTTCGGTGAAAATAATGTCGCTCCTGTACAATCGTTTGTCATTCTCTTCAGGATAATACTCTCCGAATGTTGTTTGCCATTCAATTTTTGAATTTTTATCACCTGAAATTCTGTACATAATAGTAAACTCTTCCGGGCTTTTTGTTTTATTTTCTGAAGTCCATCCTATCCCAAAATAAGTAAAAGGAAATTGTGATTCAATTTGAAAAATATATTCGCCATCTTCTTTAGCTATATATTTCTTATCCCAGACAATTGATATTGATGGTGTATTTCTTTTAAAACTTTCATCATTAATCTCTCTTGGATAAGGAGAAATATTAATCTTGTCAATATCATAATTTCTGTTCTCTGCCCATATTAAAGAAGTAAATAACTGAGAAAGCATTAAAAATATAAATCCTAAAAACTTTAAAATTTTATTCATTTATTATTAAAATTAAATATAATTAACTGACTACCTGATTTAAAAAAATAATCAGCACCATATATATTAAAAAAAATCATAAATTTGAAGGAATACTTTTAAAAATTCTAACCTAAAAAATAAAAACAAATGAAATCCTTAAAACAATTAACATCTATACTGGTATTTAGTTTATTTACTATATCCGGTTTTGCTCAGGCAGGAACCTGGGTAACTACTGATGCCGGAACTCAAAAGCTTTTAAAACCGGCTGCTACACTGCCTGCTCCTCAGCTTTCACCGGGGCAATACTCTCTTACAACAACGTTTACATCCAACAACGGTCAAGACGGAAACATGTTTAATATAATTGTAGGCCCGAACCCGGTTACAATCAACTACTTTGATATTAACATGTATCCCGGCACTGATAATGTTGCTGTATATTTTAGAAGCGGTAGTTATGTTGGATTTGAATCTAGTTCTACCGGCTGGAATTTTGCCGGAGCATCATCTGTTACAAGTTTAAATGATGATGTGCCATCAAGATTAAATGTAGGCAATATTCAACTTCAGGCATATCAAACATATGGTTTTTTCATTACTACGGCTTATGGTTCAGCAATTGGATTAAATTATACAAACTGTCTTACTAGTGACAGTTACACTGATGGAGGACTAACTGTAACTGCCGGTATAGGTATGGAAGGATTATTTACAACATACACATACTCTCCCAGAATGTGGAATGGAACAATTTATTATACAGCTTCAAGCGCTGTACCTTTCCCATACTGGGCAATAGCAGTTGTATTTGGTTTAATTGCAACATTTGCTGTTTTAAGATACAGAAGAAGGAAACTTGCATAAGATTTAATCACAATAATATTGGAAGGACATGCTAAAACATGTCCTTTTTTTTTGAAAAAAAAGATAGTTTGTCCCCCATTTAAATTTTTATAAAACAATTTATCCCCTCTAAAAAATACCACCTTCCGTAATTTAGTTGCAGTTAAATTTTATTATCTAACATATAAACTTATGAAAAATAAACTCTACTTTCTGATTATCGCTTTGCTCATTTCTTTTACATGGGCTAATGCACAAATGGTCAATACTCCCTGGCGTGGAGTAGATTACACCTTCAACTTCTGTGACGGAAGTATTATTTCCAACAACTCAGACGTTAAAACTGATGTTGATTATGGAATCCTGAGAACCAGAATTGGTACAGGCACTCCTTATATTTACAACGGTGCTCAGCATGGTGTTGAATTCAAAGCCGGCAACTACATTGAAATAGATGTTGCAGGTGATGTTACAGTCAATATTTATGGGTGCAAATATTCAGGCAGCACTTCTACTTTAACTGTTGCCGATAAAAATGGTACGTATACTGAAACCAGGCCATCAAAAACTACTAATTGTGATGATATCCTTGAATTCAAATATACTGGTCCTGCAACTACACTTGTTATTACTAATGCAGTTGCAAAAACTTATATCCCCAGAATTGATGTTATAAGCGGTCCGATTGTTGCTGAATTTGGCGAAACTTACAATTATAACTTTGCAAACGGATCTTTTCTTCCTCAGGTAACAACTACCAAATACCCACTGTTTGTTTCATCAGATGGTATTTTAACTTTAAACAGTAATACCGACAATGCAAGCTTACAAATCTGGTATCATGATGCACAGCATGGAATAGCTGCTTACCCGGGAAATTCAATATCGTATGTAGTTCCCGGAAATACAAAAATTACAATTGGAACCTGCCAATATACAAGCGTTACAGATGCTGTGATGGAATTCACAGATGCTTCAGGCAATGTTTTAGGGACAATTCCTGCAACTGATAAAGGAACAGGGGCTTGTGGCTCACATTCTTTCAATTATAAAGGTGATGCCGGCGTTGTCAAAGGCACATTCAAAAGTTCATCAGGCAGTACATCCGGTACAATTTATATCCACTATACTTCTATAGAAAACGAAAAAGAAAAAACTGCCTTAATTGATGCTTGGGACTTCGGTGCAAAACAACTCGATCCGGCAATATATACAAACTGGTTAAACGTTGATGTCATCAATGCATGGTACGATCCTTCAGTTACTGTAGGTTCAACAGGACTAACTATGCCGGCTACTTTTACTGCCGGTGTATTATCATGGGTTGGAGCTGCAAATAAAGACAGGCTAAGAACTACAAATGAAAGCCTTACACGTTATGATGCTAACGGTGCTCCTATTGTAATAAACGGTGATTCTTTAACCGGATCTCTTTATGTAAATGCCAGTGCATCAACTGCAAGATACCTGACCATGAACCTTAGTGAAGATGATGAAGTTACAATATACTGTAAATCTCAAAATGCAGCAGGCCTGATAAACTTTGTTTACTCCGATCCTTCTGTTCAAACTGATACCGCCGGCTCAAAAAGCTCAGGCTCAATGGTTAAGTTTGTTGCTAAAAATACCGGCGTCTATCAGATTTATGACACTAAAGACAAACCTTTCTATTATCGTATCTTAAGAAAAGATGCTACCATGGTAAAAGTTATGGGAACTGTCAATACTGATGAAGCTCCCGGCATTCCTGCAGGTTATAAAATCCGTTTTACAAATAAAGCAGGAAAATCATGGTCTGCTTCAGTAACTGAAGGTTCTTTCAGTGGTAAAATGCCTTCTGGATTTGAATATACCTTAAGTCTCGAAAATGCAAACGGCTACGTAATTAATAATGGTAATTCTATTACTGTTAATGAAGAAACAACTCATGATATTTCAATCAAAAAAGTTGAAATGTATACAGTAAGTGGCTCAATAATTGGATTATCAGAGGCTCAGCTTGCTAAACTCAAACTTATCTATACTGCCCCGGCTGCCGATAACAAGATTTATGTCCCTGAAACTACAATCAATGCAAGCGAAGGAACATATACTGCCAAACTTGAACCTGATTGTAATTATACTATATCAGCTACCGGAGTCAACGATTTTGTTATTCCTGAAAATACAATCACCATTGGCAAGGCTAATCAGACTTCAAACATTACCTTTGAACCTAAACCTGTTTATCCTGTAAGCATTACAACTGAAGGATTGAATGATTCTCAGATTCAAAAGCTAAATGTAATCTTTACAAATCTTAATGAATCAGGTTATTCGTATACTTTCAGCAACAGTCAGGAAATATTACTCAGAGACGGGGTTTATGCAATTTCCTGCTCAGGTATTGAGGATTCTCCCGTTGCATTAGATCTTACATCCAACCTTAAAATTGAAGGAGCCGGCGGATCAAAAAATCTGGTTTTCAGCACAGTTACAATCTGGCCATTTGATGATGCAACTATTGTCAACGGCAATGCAGCTTACAAGGGTCTGCTTTTTACCGGAAACATTTACAATGAAAAAGCCAAAAGCCATCTTGTTGGTAAAAATAAAGCAAGCATTCAGGTTCCAATGAATCCCGGAGAAAAGCTTAATATTGGATACTACTATTCAGCAAAATTCTCAATTGCAGGAGGTGATACAATTATTACTGCAAGTGGAAGTACAAGTAAACTGGAAAGTGTAATTTATTCATACACCGGAACAGAAGCAGGTTATATCACTATTGGTCTGGGAGCAGGAACATCATATTTTACTGATTTAATCATAAGTAAAACCAGTCCTTATAAAGAGATTGTTACAGTAGGAACAAATAAAGATTATCAAACAATCAATGAAGCTATGGAAGCTGTTCGTACAATGGAACGTCCAAATAATGAAAGGGTAAAGATTATGATTGATCCGGGCAACTATGAAGAAATGCTTATAATAAACTTAGCTAACGTTTCATTTATCAATGCTGCCAATAAGCCTAATATAAAGCTTAAGAATAAAGGTGTTGACATTGATGAAAATGCAGTAAGAATCACTTCATATTATGGCCATGGTTATAATTATTATAGCATGGGCTCTAACCAAAAATGGAACAGCGAAATCTTAAGAGTAAACAAGGAAAACGGGTATATAAGTTATGTAAATGCTGGCGGAGCTTCTACTAACGGCTCTTACTGGAATTCAACTGTTGTAGTTGATGCTCTTGGATTTGAAGCTTCTGATATTATTTTTGAGAACTCATTTAATCAATACATTTCTAAAAAGGAATCAGAAGATGTTGTAGTTGAATGGGCAGTTGGAGGAAAAGGAAAAAGACCAACTGACAAGGGGAACACAGCTGTTCAGGGAAAAAGTTTTGTTGAAAGGGCTGCTGCTATTGCTTACACTAAAAACGGTGATAAATCAATCCTTAACAAATGTCGTATCATAGGTCGTCAGGATTCATTCTACGGAGCTGAAGGAGCCAGAGTTGTAGCTTACAAGAGCTCGCTCATGGGAGGAACTGATTACATATTTGGAGGAATGACTCTTGTTGCATATCAGTGCGATCTTGCAATGAATACCAGCGAAACCAATACTGATGTTTCATACATTACTGCTGCTCAGCAAACTACTGCCCGCGGTTATTTAATGTATGAATGTAAAGTTACTTCTGCAATTCCGGGCATTGAAACTGCATCACTATATCTTTCAAAACCTGGAGCCCTAGGCCGTCCATGGCAGGGAACTACTAGTGAAGTGGTTTATTATAAAACGACTATCGACAGTACCAACTCACCTGGATTTGAAGGCAAATCAATGATTCAGGAAGCAGGATGGAATTCAACACTTGGTGGTCCTTCTGAAAAATGTTATGAATTCGGCACAATAGAAATGTCCGGTGAAGATAATTCTGCAAAACGCGCAAGCTGGTCAAAAATACTTACTGAACCAATCCTTACTGACGGAACAGAAATTACAACATTCAATTTCACAAAAGGTACTGACGGATGGGATCCTATTCCGGCTCTTGCAGAACCATTGTTTTCAGAATTTGTGGTCGAAAAAATTGTGTTTGGAAAAGTTGATTCCCCGTCTGACTATACCTGCAACCTGAGCATGAGATGGGATGCATCAAAAGTATACCTCTCATTTGATATCACTGATGATGTGCTTGTTAACTCCGGAACCAGCTATCAGGTCGATAACCTTGAAGTATATTTCGACATCGACAATTCTAAGAATATTCATTGGCCACGTAATGGCGGATGGGTTTCCGGCGATCCTACATACGATAATAATGATTATCAGTTCAGACTAATCCCTGATGTTAATTTCAGTGTAAACAACTCATTTAAGGGAGCTACTCAAACTTATTCAAAAACAGCTGAGGGATACACTTTTGATCTTGTTATTCCATGGGATTCACTTATGAAAGGATTTGTTCCTGCAGAAGGTACTGTCATTGGTTTTGACGTACTTGCCAGTGATAATGATGTTTCTGCTTCAGATGCAAACCGTAATCAGTTGACCCTGGTTTCACCAACTTCTTCGCCATATAATGACCCGTCATTATTTGGAACATTCAGGTTTGAAAGCATGGGACAATTCTCAATTATTCCTGACGAAACGGCTCCCGGAATAGCTTCTAATCTTGAAGCAACTGCTGATAAGAATACTGTTACATTGAAATGGGATAATGCAACTGATAATATTGCAATACTTTATTATAATGTATATCAAAACAATACACTTATTAAAGAAAAGCTCTATCCAAATGAAGATAACAATTCATTAAAAATAAAAGATCTTGCAGATGGTGATTATACATTTACGCTTGAAACTGTAGATAATTTTGGAAATGTATCTTCATCAAAAGCTTCGGTTAATATTACAATAAAAACCACTTCTTCCAATGTAATGCAAACCGGCATGTCTGTTTATCCAAATCCTGCTGAAAAATTATTAAATATCAAAGGATTGGATAGCATTGAAAGAATTGAGATCATAGGAGTTACAGGGAATATTGTTAAGAATATTTCCGGTTCATCATTAATTGATGTAACTGAACTTCCCGGTGGCTCATATATTATAAAGGTAGTATCTGAAAAACAGATATATACAAGTAGGTTTGTTAAGAAATGATTTCTTAGTGTTTACCTGTTCTTTTGACGATTAATATGTTATAAAGAGCAGGTAAACTTTTAATTTTCATTTTTTTACGAAAACACAATTTGTCTTAAACTGAAAAGGTAATAAAGTTTAAACATTTATAAGACCTGACAGATTTTAAATTTCTGGCAGGTCTTTATTTTTATCTGCTTCAAGAGAAACAAACACCTGCCTCATCCGTACCGGAGAGCCATCAAATACCATAAACAATCTTTCTTATGGTATTTGATGGCTCTCTGGTCGCTCTATTCTTCCTATCTGACAGGTAAAAGAAACTACCGGAATTGCATTTTAACTATCTTTTTTGTATTTTTCAACATTATGTCATTAATAAGAGTAATACTGGCAATTTTATTTCCACCTTTATCAGTCATTGATAAAGGGTGCGGTTCAGTTTTGATTGTTTTTCTTCTTACTCTTGCCGGGTGGATTCCCGGAGTAATAGCAGCACTTATTATCCTAAATAGAAATAACAATTAATCCCTTTCCCGAAAAAGGCCTTATTATAAATTAATTTTCGTATCTTACTCTGAGAGATAATAATGCACTTATTTGTGTTTTTGTTCAACTTAATACTAAATTAAAATGGCAATTTTAAAAGTAATTGAAATTATGGCTTCTTCAGAAAAAAGTTGGGAAGAAGCTACACGTAACGCAGTATCCACTGCAGCAAAGACAGTAAAAAACATTCGTTCTGTATATGTTCAGGACATGAGTGCTGTTGTAAAAGATAACAATGTTACTGAGTTTAGAGTCAATTTAAAGATTTCATTTGAAGTTATTAACTAAAAAATTAAAGACATGGGTTTAATATCATTTATTAAAGGTGCCGGAGAAAAAATCTTTGGTAAATCTGAAGAGAAAAAAGAACTAGAAAAAGCTGCGTTGATAATTGAACATATCAGAAAGTATGGATTCAATACTGATGAAATAATGGCTGTTGTTGATGATGAAAAAGTTGTTCTTTCAGGAAATATAGATTCTTATGAGAATAAGAATAAAATTATTGTTATAGCAGGAAATGTAGAAGGAATATCTGAAGTAGAAGACAAGATGCTGGTTGTAATGCCTATTACTGTTACGCCTCCGCCCCCTGAAAAACAATACTATACAGTTAAAAAAGGTGATTATCTTTCAAAAATAGCCAAAGAAGTTTATGGAAATGCTAATAAGTATAATATCATCTTTGAAGCTAATAAACCAATGCTTAAAAATCCTGATTTGATTTATCCTGGACAGGTATTGATAATTCCACCGTTGGAATAGGAATTTTAATATTCTTTATAACATACAATTAAATCCTTGTTTCCTTTTTTCATGTTTTTGAAATAACGAATATTTTATATTTTTGCCCTAAAATATTTCAATCTATAAATATCAAGGCGTTAAAAGTAATAAATTATCAATAAATGGTGAGCCGGGAAATAAAACCCTGTGATTGTAGTTCGAAAGAAGAAATACGTTCCCAAATAGACAGAATCGATTTCGAACTTATTAAGTTGTTTTCACTCAGATATGACTTTGTAAAGGAAATAGTAAAGTATAAAGAGAAGAATATTACTGATATTGTTGCTGAAGACAGAAAGGTTTTAGTTATCAAACAAAGGGCTGAATGGGCTGAAGAAATGGGACTCGACAAGAATACTTTTACAGAAATATTCAGGATTTTGCTTGAAAGCAATATAAACAAAGAAATGGAAATAGCTCAAATCAGTAATAATAAACAGAAATAAGGATGTATAAGAAGGAAATAAAAGTACTTGATTGTACTGTTCGCGACGGAGGATTAATGAACAACTGGCAATTCGGCGATCAATTTGTGAAATCTATATATGAAAATCTTGTTGAAGCAGGGGTTGATTATATGGAAATTGGTTATAAAAGCAGTGAAAGTGCTTTTTCGAGAGATGTTGTAGGACCGTGGAAGTTCACCAACGAAGCAGACATAAGAAGAATAGTTGGCAAAGGAGAACCGAAGATAAAACTATCTGCAATGGCTGACATCGGGCGCATTGCTTTTGAAGATATTCTTCCCAAAAGCGAAAGTTTATTGTCAATGATACGTGTAGCTTGTTATGCCCACCAGATGGACAAAGCAATTGCCCTAGCACATCACTGTATGGATAAAGGCTATGAAGTAACAATTAATCTGATGGCTGTTTCGAAGGTGAATGAACATGATCTTGATGAAGCACTTGCAGCAGCTGCTAAATCACGGGTTACAATATTCTATCTTGTTGACAGTTTTGGCAGTATGCATTGTGAGTCGATCGAGCATCTGATGAAAAAATACAAAGAAGCAATGCCTGACAAGGAAATTGGTATTCATGCACACAACAATATGCAGTTAGCTGTTTCAAATACAATTACTTCGCTAATGAACGGGGCAACAATGCTCGATTCAACTTTACTTGGTATGGGAAGAGGCGCGGGCAACTGTCCAACAGAAGTTTTAATTGCTTTCCTGAAGAATCCAAAATACAGGCTTTTACCATTATTCAAGGCTATTCAGGAAGAAATACTTCCATGGCAGCAAAAAATTGATTGGGGATATCATATTCCATATCTTATAACAGGAGCGATGAATGAACACCCCAGAAGTGCAATGGCATGGATGGACTCAGAAAGAAAGAATGACTTTGTTTCATTTATGAAGTCGATGCACGATTATGAATTACTTGAATAAGATATAATTATCAAGATCTTTAAAAGAGAAATTTTTAATAAAAATTTAGAATTTCTCTTTTTTATTTTAGTACCACAACTTCAAATTTTTCATTGCTATACCAAACTGTATTACAGACAAAGACCTATCGAAATTGATATTGTAATAATCTTGTCCCCAATAAAAACGTGTGAATATTGAGAATGGCCCAAAGAAAGCCGGTTGGTAGAACAAGCTATAGTTGGCAATTATTCTTTTACTGAACAACGATTCATTTTCAATAATCGGACCTTCTATCAATTCAATATGAAGAAGTCCAGTTATCTTTGATTTCCCGTATTTGGCAGTATTTTCTTTTAATTTTTCTGAAGAATCAATAAATAAAATGGATTCAAATTCAGCACTAAAACGATATTTCCCATAAAGGTTTCTAATCGTGACAGGATCTATTTGGTTGTATGATGCAAAAAATCTGACAGTACTAAAGGGGTTGAACGGTTTAATGTTTTGAGTCAAGAGCATTATTCCTGCCTCTGCATAGTTATTTGCAAAAGAGCCAGTCAAATGATTTATTGAGCTGTCTGAATTAACAGCATTGCCATCTTGCCCATTAGAATGATGTCCTAATGAAATATAAGGGAACAATATATCGTGAGTTAAAGAATTTTCAACTTTATAAAATAAAGATTCTCTAAGTATAAATGAAGGAGTACTTATTGGAAAAGAA
>JAGODU010000364.1 GCA_017998095.1 Prolixibacteraceae bacterium
GTTTGAAGGATAACAAGATTTGGAAAAATACTTAAATCATTCATAAGGGTAGTGCCCGGTGAAAAATCGATATAAGCTTCATCTATAATAACGATTCCGTCAAATCCTTTAAGTACTTTGATTATTTCATTTTTATCGAGATTGTTTGAAGTCGGATTATTGGGTGAGCAAAGAAAAATCAACTTTGTATTTTCACTTACAGCACTTAGAATTTTATCAGCTTCAATTTGGAACTGATCATTAAGCAGTACTTTATTTATGCCTATATCGTTTATTTCAGCCGAAACGGTGTACATCCCGTATGATGGTTCAATAGCAACGATATTGTCTATTCCCGGCCTGCAAAATGCCCTTATAAGCAAATCTATTGGTTCGTCGCTCCCATTACCCAGAAAGATATTTTCAACCGGTACTTTCTTGATTTCTGAAATTTTAACTTTTACTTTATTCTGATATGGGTCAGGATATCTGTTGTAACCTGTGTCATAAGGATTTTCATTTGCATCAAGAAAGACTGAAGCAGTCCCGCTATATTCATCACGTGCAGAAGAATAAGGCTTCAGTGTTAATATATTTGGTCTTAATAATTCTTTTAAATCTTTCATAAATTGTGGATTTACATTTCTGATCTCTTACTATTCTTCTAATCTGATTGTTACTGCATTCTTATGAGCAAACAATGATTCAGCTTCTGCCATCTTTTCAATAACAGGTCCAAGGTTCTTTAGCCCGTCTTTTGTTATCTCCTGAAAAGTTATTTTTTTTATAAAGCTATCCAAATTAACACCGCTAAAGCTTCTTGCCCAGCCATTTGTCGGAAGTGTATGGTTTGTTCCCGATGCATAATCACCTGCACTTTCAGGAGTATAATTTCCCAAAAATACCGAGCCTGCATTGATTATCTTTTCTGAGATTCTCAAGTAATCATTCATAGCAATTATCAAATGTTCTGGTGCATAAGAATTAACCATTTCTATCAGTTCTTCTTCGGTGTTAACAAGAATTAATTTGCTGTTCGACAAAGCATTGGTTGCAAAATTTATTCTGGGAAGACTTTTAAGTTGGTTTTCTAATTCAATATTAACCTCAGATATTAATTTCTTTGAAGTTGTTATTAGTACTACATGGCTATCGGAGCCGTGTTCTGCCTGTGATAACAAATCAGATGCTAAAAATGAAGGATTGGCTGAATCGTCAGCAATGATTGCCATTTCACTTGGTCCGGCCGGCATGTCAATTGCAACATCTGTGTTATTAACTATTTGTTTGGCAGCTGTTACATATTGATTTCCGGGACCAAATATTTTGTACACCTTAGGTACTGTTTCTGTCCCATAAGCCATTGATCCAATAGCTTGTATGCCCCCAATTTTGAATATTTTAGTTACTCCTGCAAGATTTGCACTGAAAAGTATTGCAGGATGGATCTTCCCGTCTTTCTGAGGGGGTGTACAAAGAATTATTTCCTTACATCCTGCAATATTTGCCGGAATTGCAAGCATCAGTACAGTTGAAAACAAAGGAGCAGTGCCACCCGGAATATATAGTCCGACTTTTTCAATTGCCACACTTTTTTGCCAGCACTTCACACCTGTTTGTGTTTCAATTACCCTTGTTTCAAAGCTTTGCGACTTATGAAATTTGGAAATATTATCAGCTGCCTTTTCAATAGCTTTTTTTAATGAGTTGTCTATCAGGCTTATTCCTTCTTTGATTTCTTCATCAGTTACAACGAAATTATCAAGTTCAACTTTGTCGAATTCTAATGAAAATCGGGAAACGGCTTTATCTCCTTTGGTTTTAATTTCATCAAGAATTACTTTTACTTTATCATTTAATGATGAAGTTTCAAAAACGGGGCGCTTAAGAATTTCTGCCCATGTATTTTTTAAAGGATACTCAATAAGTTTCATAAGCGGCAAATTTACAAGTAAATTCTTATATTATCATTTTTTCTATAGGGAGCACTAGTATGCCTTCTGCTCCTAAAGATTTCAGACGTGAAATGTTTTCCCAGAAATATTTTTCTTCAATAACTGAATGTAACGAACTCCATCCCTCAGTAGCCAGCGGCATTATTGTCGGGCTTTTCATTCCGGGCAATATTTCAATTATTTGATTAAGATGTTCGTTAGGAGCGTTAAGCATAATGTATTTCTTTCCTCTTGACCTCTCAACCGATTCAATCCTGAAAATCAATTCGTTTAAAATAGTCAGCTTTTCTTCAGAAAGAGTTGGACTCCCAATTAAAACAGCTTCAGAAGTTGCAACTACTTCCACTTCCTTTAATCCGTTGGAAACAAGAGTTCCTCCTGAGCTTACAATATCAAAAATTCCATCAGCAAGACCAATACCAGGAGCAATTTCAACAGAGCCATTTATGACATGGATTTCAGCTTTTATATTTTTTCCATTGAAATATTTATTCAATATTCCGGGATATGAAGTTGCAATTTTCTTGTTATTGAACCATTCAAAACTTTTATAATCTTCTCCTTTTGGAATGGCAAGAGAAAGCCTGCATTTGCTGAATCCAAGACGTTTGTGCAGAACTACATGTTTGTCTTTTTCTAGCATCTCATTTTCGCCTACGATACCAACATCAGCAACACCGTCAGCAACAGTTTCAGGGATATCGTCATCTCTGAGATATAAAATTTCAATCGGAAAGTTTTTTCCGGCCGAAATGAGTTGTCTTTTTCCAACTATCAGTTTAATGCCACACTCATCAATCAAATTGACCGACTCTTCATTCAAACGGCCTTTTGTTTGAATTGCTATTCTTAAAATTTCGCTCATAATATTTATAAAAAAAGGCTTACCATTGGTAAGCCTCGTATGTTTATTTCTTTTTAACAGACATATCTTTATAGCCTACCTCGTAGAAGGATATAATGAAAACCATGATGATGTCTGCCTAATCTTGTCATT
>JAGODU010000365.1 GCA_017998095.1 Prolixibacteraceae bacterium
ACTGGAACAAACAAATTGTCTGGCGTCAGGTTCCAGTTTTGACTTGCTCTGCTTCTTCTTGAAAATTTTCAATGCACCGTCTTTAAAGAGCACAATGTAGAATTCCATTTTTGCCTCTCAAGAATAAAACCATATTCATGATAATCAACAACCACAACCCAGTGTCGTCCTACCTCACTTTTTACATCTTATAATTAGATTTCGATTAACTCCTCTTTGACCGGGATTTAATGGAATATCAAATTGGCCTTCATCTTGTTTTAAGACTTCATATCCTTTTTCTTTGCATATCTTACCTGCTTTCGTGTAACAATTATCCCAAGAATTAAGCGTGCCACCGCAAACGATATTATAAGCAAGGTCACCATCCGAAGTATAGACATCCTTTGAATAGACGCATCCACATAGCAAGCATAGAACTGGAATAAATAGAATAATATTTTTCATCATTCATCCTCCTTAATGTTCCTGATTGGTTTTGTTTATATTTCATCATGCGATAGCCGACAATCATAATAATTACTTATTGTCTTTAATTATTTTTACGAGATCATAATAGGATATCCTAACGGTTGTTGAACAAGTCGCATCAGGTAAATGTTGCACATCTATAACTTCTGCACTCTTGATTAAAAATTCAATTTTACTATTTACAGTAATGTCTTTTGACATAATGCTGCCTATTTCTTCAGTTCCGTATATTTGTAATCGTTTTACAATTCCCAGCAGATTTCTAATTGCAGCAATAAAACTTGCCCGTTCACATTGCGGGCGTTCATATTTAGTGCCTCTTGCCTGTTTTGAGGGCGCGCCAAGCCCCGACGCTTGTATATGCGATTTGGTTGGTGGCATCGTCTCTTGGCCCGTGTAGTTTGCATCTGACTTATTTGATGACATATCCCTAGTATAACGCACTGGAAGTACTGTGAATAATTTGGATTGGTGTGCAAGAGACTTTCTGCCGTTGTAAAAATGGAAGAAAGCGGCATTGTAATCAAACTTTTCTGATGCCCATACCGACCAACCACTCAAAGAAATTAAATCAGTTAAATGCACCTTGTCAGTGCCGCCACTATCAGTCCAAGCTGGCTTATATCCAACGCTTTGATCATACAATACTGCCAGCTCATCGGCCATCGGCATACGCCAATCTGAATAACCACCCCCACGGTAATTTTCACAATAGTCTTTTGATTGCTGCCATGTTCCACTGCTTCCACTGTCTTTTGCCGCCCACATCAGGCTGGTCCTTGTGTCCAGGACTGTCCCATTGTTGTAGGCAATGAAGTAGCCGTCTCTTTTAATTTCTTTAACCGTGGTGATTGATGGAAGCTTTTCCGATTCTGCAATTAATAAAGATGGAAATATTAAAACAATAATAGTCAGAGCAAGGAAGATTCTTGTGTGCATGGAATGCATGAAATACCCCCCTTTAAAAAATTGTTGATCTTTATGCTGCAAATGTCACCAAAGTGAAATTTACTATTAAGCGATTGCCGCTAAAAAGTAAATATGCGTCAAGATTGCCGACTACTTGATCGCGAAGATGTTTTTGCTGTAGATACTGGCAACTCAAAGGCATATTTACCTAAACGTCAATTAATAGCCATTCATCAAATACAATTCTTGAATTGATGCCATGGTTTCTCTGAATATTACTTTAGCTTCTTTTCGCGTTGCGGTCTTATGACCATGTATAAGAAAACTTGTTTTACCGTAGTAGATATCCTTTATTTTAAACTTTAAACTTCCTCGGGAAATCTTATTGATTAGCTGAGAAATGTTGTCCTTTTGATACTGTTCAAAGATGATCACATTGTCATCCTTTTCTTTTATAAAACCCTTTCTTGTGCAAATGTCTCGAATAGCTACTTCGATGATGGTCCTGCATAATGAATATAATGCATTGTATTGCTGAAAAGCAAAGCACGATCGGGCCTCACGTACGAAATCCTCTGATATTTTGGGGACTGATATGGTTAAAATTAATGATCCAATCTCATAGAGAGCATTTACATATTCATAGCCGCTGAACCACGAATAAAATAAATCAGATTCCAGCTGTTCGGTTTCATCTGGTGTCAGTTGATCGACATTTAAGTCAGCTCCCGTAATGTTTTCAATGTTGGCAATCATTTTATCTGCTTCAAAAACATGTTCACTGACTATCTGTTCAAATATCATCTGAGTTTTTTTGTTATCCACTTTAGGTACTGCAGTATCGATCAAGAATATCTTAATTGATTTTTTTAGGTTTTTAAATTCATCAAGTAATGTGAACAAATCTACTAACGCCCCTTCTATCGTAGCTTTAACCGCCAACCTGTTTACCTCTTGAAGCCTTAGAGCATTTTTCTCCATATCTGTGTTCCGCTCGGCATTATTTTTTCTCATATCTTACCTCTTCTCTGTAATTAACTAACGATGAGTCCATTATCTGCAGTAATTTATTTTCTCCTGGACGGATGATCTTAACTAATTTCAATTCTTCCAATGCTTTTAATGAAGCTCCCATAGATCCTGATGTAAGAACATAACCATATGTGTAATGCAGGTGATTCTTGGTCGCAGACCAAGATACCTTCTCTTCGTTTTTAATATAACGCAACATCCTCGAAGGTTCTGTATTTGGATTATCAAGCATCATTATATAGTTTTTTAAATATCCCGTAATCGGCAGTGCATTGATGCTTGATGAATCCAATTTTACTGGTTCCGATGTTTGAATCCACCAATAAAATTTTTCTCGTTGTTTTTCCGCAAGTTGATCAATGACCACATCCTCAATCGTAGAGTCAAATAATTCCTTTTTGAACCAATCCATTTTTCCATCAGGCGTTATTGTCTTATATTTAACTTCGTTTTCGTCTAAAATTATAGAATATTTGCCACTGTTTTTGTTTTTTCTGGCTTCAACGAAAAGTTGGTCA
>JAGODU010000366.1 GCA_017998095.1 Prolixibacteraceae bacterium
TTCTTCCATCAACTGTAAATTACATCACTTTCTAATTAACACTATCCCAAGGCTTATTTTTCCAAATTAATTCAAATTTTTGGGAATTTTTTTTGAAACGGGTCGGCATTACTAATTCAGGTGGGTCGGGATTTCCGATTTTAATTTTTGTAAAATTTTCACGGGTCGTAAAATTCCTCCTTCTTCGACCTGCTTCGGATTTCGGAATTGTTTTGTTGTTGTCTGGATTTGCAAATTTTTTATATAGAATTTTTAAAGGTCTTTTCTTGGAACTTCTTCATACAAATTTTGATATTGAAAGAACAATTATGGGAAAAGACCGTGCTTATGTTATACCCCACATCATATAAGCTAAATGCGCTCCCGCCCCCGTATACGGGGGGTTATAATGAGGTATGATTAATGTACGACATAAAGATGGCATAAATGTCAATAGGAACAAACAATAGCACCTTAAACTGCCAGCCAAGGTAATATGCCAATGGTGCAGGAAATAATGTACTGGCATATCCTAAACCAAACACCATTGGTCTGAGTATGGAATTCATAATTACATCTTCCCAATGGATTTTCAAAGTATTTAAAAGACTTCAATTAATGACTGATGTTACCGCAACTAAAAATGTAGTGAATTAAGTTGTTTGTCTTGGTTAAAAATCTGTTTCAGATTTATAAATATCTATTAATCAGTGTTAACCATTCCTTTTAGTAAAAACGGCATTGACTTTGGTTTATAATGGGTGTAACTTGCATAAAAATCACAACTAAGTCATGAAAAATATTGCCCCAGCCAAGAATGACCGAAGAGAGTTTTTAAAAAAGACTTTTTCTTCATGTGCTTTTTGCTGTTTTGCTTCTCCAATTATGCTTGGTTCTGACAAGAAGTTGCAGCCAATCATATTAGACCAGCAACATAAATTTCAGTCGGTTTCTGGAATGACAATGCAACAGGTATACAATTTTGCATATAAGCAATCGTACATCCCTGCTATGAAAAACCTGATGCAACAGATTGGAAAAGAAAAATTTCTTGAAATGCTAAAGAAATCATCTGAAATGCTGTATGAAACCGAAAAAGATGCTGGAATTAATTATAATGAAAGAACACTTACTGCATTTGCAGATGATTTAAGAAGGCAAGCAGAAGGTTTTCATAAACTACGATGCACTTTCGAGTTCATACAATCAGATGAGCATGTTCTTGAGATGAGAACAACAGAGTGTTTATGGGCAAAGACCTTCAGAGAAGCAGATGCGGCAGAAATAGGATATGCTGGATTTTGCTATCAGGATTATCCTTGGGCAAAAGCATACAATCCAAAATTGACTTTAATAAGAGATAAAACATTAATGCAGGGGGATGCATATTGCAACAATAAGTGGGTTATGGAAACATAAATTATGAAATCACTCTGTTTCAATACGCTGGTATAACATACCTAATATTACTGATTTACAATTATATATTTTATCCATTAACCAAACCCAATCAAATGAAAACATTCTGTTTAGCCACATTAATTGCTGCATTCCTGATTTTCTGTACAAACGGAATTCAGGCACAAACAATACAGCCAAAACTCAATCAAGCTGAACTTCTGAAGCAATTTGCTGGAGATTGGAACATATCAGTAGGTAATGATACTAATTTATTCATATCAGTTAAACATTTTAGTACAGGAAATGGGTTTTATGTTTCAGACAAATTAATAACACATGAGAAGATATTAGTGGAAGGAACAGGTTTCTGGGCATATGATGATGCTATCAATAAAATTACTCTTTCATTACTTCGCTCGGATGGCGAAGTAATTCAGAACCAAGGTATTTTCACATCTACTAATACGTATGAATATAGCAATGTTAATAATTCACCTTCCTATATAGGTGTTACAAAATGTTCTTTTGAATTTACTTCTCCGAATGAAATTAAAGGGATATTTATATTCAACAATCAGGAATTTATCCAAACAATGAAACGAGTATTGTACTGATTTGATTTTAGTTCTTTTCGGGGGTTGGTCGCTTGAATGATTTCACCAAAATAAGTATTGAAATCGTGGGATTTGCACAAGGGAAATTGTGCGCATGTAGAATTTATGTACCCTTGAGTTACATCAAGTAGTTGAATTGGAATAAATAAGAATAACCATGATGGCAACATTTGAAGATTTCCAGAAATTAGATATTCGGATTGGGAAAATAATAGATGTACAAGATTTTCTTGAAGCAAGAAAACCAACATTTAAACTCAGAATTGATTTTGGTGAAGAAATTGGCATTAAAAGGTCATGCGCACAGCTAACATCGAATTATGATAAAAATGGTTTAACGGGCAAACTTGTTTTATGCGTTGTGAATTTTCCACCTCGACAAATTGGCACGGCTATTTCGGAGGTACTTACGCTGGGTGTCCCAGATGAGAATAATGAGTGCGTACTGATTTATCCTGATAAAGATGTCCCAATCGGTGGCAAATTGTATTGATTATTGCATACAAAAGAGAACTATTTCCTGCTTTCCTCTTAGTACTTGATGCTTCCGTGTCGTTCTAACTTTCTTTTTGTAAGCGTTAAAAATATATGCTTTTACTTATCCCAACGGATTTTGAAAGTATTTATAAGAAAATGGCTTACAATGGAAAAATCAACTTACACCACATACCCAGCAGATTTGCCAGAACTGATTGAGGCAATGCAAGCTGGAAAGTACAAGCACCTTTCAATCTTCTTGTATCGTGACAAATCCTCGCTTGATATGGGATTTGGTCAGCAATATTTGTTGGTAAGCAATACGGGTTTTGGATTGTACGATTTTAAAAGCGTGGATTATAATGCTGGCTTTCTTCAACTTCTGTTCACCAATTCAGATACAGGATGTTTTGCTGAAGTCAATTTGGATGTGAATAATGAACATCCAGAG
>JAGODU010000004.1 GCA_017998095.1 Prolixibacteraceae bacterium
TCAAATCCTCATCGTTTTTTGCAACATATCCCCCAGCAGCAATACCCCTATTTCTTATTTTCCTGATGGATTTTTCAAGAATATCAAGCACCTCAGGATGGTCAACCTGTCCTGGAAATCCCACTGCTTGTGAAAGGTCATAGGCGCCGATATAAATTACATCAACCTTTTCCTTTAGGTTCTCTATAGAAAGAATGCTGTCGAGATTTGTCACGCCGCCTTTTCCCTCAAGAAGAAGCATCAGCAATTTCTCGCGGTTCTGTTTCGCCGCATGATCCTTTACATTGTAAAGAGAATATCCTCCTGCCCGTGTAAAAGGCGAAAACCCTCTGCTGCCGAGCGGATAGTATTTCGCATAAGAAACTGCCAGCTCGGCATCTTTCCTCGACTCAATATGCGGCACCATAACACCTGTGGCACCCAAATCAAGGGCACTCAAAATAAGAGCTTCATCATTTTTCGCAACTCTGACTATGGAAAAACATCTCTCAACTTCGGCAGCCCTTATCATATCTTCAACAGTTTCGAACGAGTGGGGTCCATGTTCCATATCTATGATTACAAAATCAACCCCGGTTGAAGCTATCACGTTAATCACCTGGGCTGACGATATGGTGCACCAGGGCCCATAGACAACTTGTCCTCCCCTTAATAATTCCTTGACGTTTTTATCCATATTTTTACCCCCCCGTTCAGCCTAAAATTCCAATCTTTGACACATCTTCTGCCACAAAGGGCGTGATCTTCTTGAAATCTTCAAAAGTTGCAAAACCGGTCAGCACACCTATAGAAGCCTTCAACCCGGCGTTGATCCCTACAAGCACATCCGTCTCTGCGTCACCCACAATTACGGCATTTAACGGATCGATATTCAAATTATTCAGGATAATGTGGGCAATTTCCGGGTTCGGCTTGGGCTTTTCAACCTGGTCGGCACCTACTATTATATCTATTTTGTCCCCGAAACCAAGAAAATCCATTGCAAGTCTCGCCCTTTCGCCCCTGTCAGTTGTTGCTATTGCAACCCTGCATCCTTTTTTATGCAACGCATCTAAAAGTGGCAGCGCTCCATTAATCGGTTTTAAAAGTTTCCCGAACATCGTCAAAGACAGATTGTCCACCTCGGCAAAAACCTCATGACAAAGTCTATAAGTATCTTTGTAGCCGTTCCTCTCTAAATAATCCATCGCGGCCTGCATGACAATTTCTCTCTTTTTGAGTCCTACAGGGCCATCCTGCCTAAGGCGTTCCGCTTTTGCATCAACTCCCATCTCGTACATAAGACCATCAATAAATACATCATTTAAGTTCAGCCTTTCGGCTATAATCTTCGCCCTCATGGCAACCATCTGAGACCAATAATGATAAAGCTCCATGAGCGTTCCATCCTTATCGAAAATCATTAAATTGACATCACGTATAACATCTTCCCCTATGCGGATATCAACCACTGATTGCCTCCATGTTCGAAATGACGAGAGGCTCGGCAACAGAAATAGCTTCTTTGACCACATCGAGATCGGTATCGAAATGATCCTGCATTGTATATTTTTTTACAATCTTTCTTGCAAAACTACCTATGGACACACCGTTTGCCTTCACTCCGCACTGTCTTGCAAGTATGCCCGTCTTGCTGTTTGTTCCACCGGAAAGAAGTATCATAACCGGAATGCCGCTTTTCTTTACTATATCCGCACATGCCACAGCCTGGAGTGTCGTATTGTAATCATCCCCCTCTCCGCTCATGGGGACACCGTCCGCCTGAACAATCATGCGTTCGCCCGTTATTTCATGCATCAACTTAACCCGTTCCATAAGCCTTTTATTGGACAAAACAGATCTGTCAAGACAGACGCTCAAGAAATTATCCTTTATAATGTTATTTAAGAGTTTCCAATCGTTAATTGCACCTTCGTCATCCTCAGTCACTGCATGTAATTCCATTGTTTCAACCCCAAGCAGCACACACCGGGGCAGTATATTTTCAAAGTCTGGTTTCCTGTGGATAAACTCTATTGCATTAAAAGCACAGGCGGCATCACAGTCCCCGCAGCCTATGCACTTGTACTCCTGAACGATAAAGTCCTTATTTATGGCTTCCTGTCTGCAGGCAGAAATGCACTCGCCGCATCCCGTGCACATTGCCTTACCGATTTTTGCCTTTCTCACGTGGGGGTCCCCCTTTAACCCTATACTGACATTCAGGTAAGGTCTTAAAGGTATTTTTTTACCAAATGTAGGTGCAATTCGGTACGCAATATCTATTCCTTCATTCGCAGCCAAAACAACATCCGGATTGGCGGAAAGGTCATGCATTGCGGCCCCGGCAAGCGTATAGACGGTTGCAAGCCTTCTCACCTCTCTTAAGTCCTCATTGCCCGCCCCGCAAACCAGTTTAAATAAAGCCCTTCTTTTCAACAGGTTATGCAGTTCTTCATATCTGTTCATGATTTCATCTACTCGATATAATTTTCTATGCCCTTATAAAAGGCCTTGTGGCTTGTAGGGGTAAGAATATGGATGCCTTCTTTGCCTGAGTCATGCAAATACCCGTCTATCTGTTCAAGGAAGTGTTGATTATACCTGTGGCGCTCGATTATAAGATCCTCATCCTCCGTTTCAACTTTTTCACTGTAGAAATGGAACCCTTCATTCGGATCAAATCCGGCATATCCGTCCATACCGGCAGCGAATATCCTGTCGGCACCCATAACGATAGCAACACCCATTAACAGCACTGCAATTGTTCTGCAGTTTGACTGAATAACCCCATCCTTTATCCCGAAATCATCGAGTTCATCATGAAAATAAAGGGTTTCATAAACACGAGATGTATACTCCTTTATCATATCGGCAGGCAGGTTTTCTCCGAGCATGAGCGTAGAATCCTTATCCACTGTGTCGATATAATCCTCAAACCTTTTCTTGTTGTTGAAGGCATGATAGTAAGGTTTAAAAAGCCCGGATATATAATTTGCACCAATTACAACAGGATCGTATTTTTTTATGAAACTATCTATTCTGGTTTTGTATTCCTTAAGCGTTGGCCCGTTTGCGAGTATAAGAAAATCCCTTCCGGCATGACGATTAATGTATGAAACCTCTGCTTTTTTTCGCGGTTCACTTTTCGATTCATTAACTTTTCTCGTTTCACCCTTTTTTAGCCCCCCTATCATCCCGCTTTTAATAATATTATTAAGTATGTCTTTAGAGAAGCCTACCGGGTTAAGCTTTTTAACAACCTCAAGTGCGCTCCAGATGTCCTCCATCGAATACTCGCGATAATCAACAAGTGTTTTGGGGTAGTATGGGTGGCACTGAAAGATACCGGAGAGCATATAGGGAAGCTGATAACCCCAGGGCTCATCGGTCTCTATATTCATAAAAAAACGGTCTATCGCATGCAAAACGGGAATGACATTATATTTGTCGGTTGTTGATAGTTGCAGGTACGAAAGAAGCACCTCGGTCGGGAGATTGCCTGCACCGCGACCCATCCCGTAAATAGTTGAATCCACAATGTCAACACCACATTTTATTGCCTCAAGCGTATTTGCAAATGCCATCTGCAGACCGTTGTGAGGATGGAATCCCATTTTGATGTGTGTCACTTCCTTGAATGGATCTATGAGTGACCGCATCTGATCGGGCAGGATAGAGCCGTAGCTGTCGGCAATATAGCTATAATCTATGCTTGAATCCTTTAGTACGTTAACCAGTCCATTTATTTCTTCCTTTGTATAGCTCGTGATACCCATAGCCTGAAGAGAAACTTCAAAACCTTTTTTCTGTATTGCTTCAAGCTGTTTGATGGCATCAAAGGTGCCATCTTTATGGGCTGCTATCCTGATGAGACTTACATACTGAAGATACTCATCCGTAATGTCATCAGTATTGAGCTTGCCAAAATCACCCATGATGGCTATCTTTGCGCCGTTTATTCCCTGAACTACATCCCTAAGGTCCTCGATATCGGTAAATCTCCAGGTACCGAAATCCTGTCTATTGAAGTACTTTTCGGTACCACGGAATCCTATCTCAACAATATCTATACCTGCCTTTGAAAGTGCCCTGTAGACCTCTCGAACCATCCTTTTATCAAAGCGCCAGTTGTTGAGATAACCTCCGTCACGGATGGTACAGTCAAGGATTTTAAATTTACTTTGAAAATTATTCATAAATAACCCTCCGATATCATTAGAACAGGCCAACAAACATTTTTTTAACAATAACTTTTCAGTTTGCGCTAATCAAGTCTTTTACAAGCGAGTATACTCTTCGCTCGCTTTTACCATCATCAAGATACGTACAGTAAAGTTTTTCATATTCGTTATCGTCAACGTTTGCCCGATAGGAGCCATCTTCTATGTGTTTCTTAAGCACTTCTATCATTGATTCTGCACTATCACAACATACTGCTCTTTTCTTTAAGATGTGAAGGTCATTTTGAGACGGCTTGACAATAGACGTGAGAGCATATACTGGAAGCCTTGTTGAAATGGCCTGCAAAAGAGTTGTTGTAGGTGAATCTATAACGATAATATTATGATCGGACATGAGTTCCACGAAACTGGTATCGCGGATTAGACGAACATTGTCCGAACGTTTAAAATCATTTATCCAGGGCGGATCTTCTTCAAAGTTTGGGTGCAATTTTATGGTCAGGCTAATATTTCCTATTGATTCAACCATCTTAATCAGGTTCTTGATTAAAATCATCTGTTCTCTGTAATAAAATCGGTCAGAAAATGGCGGAGAGAAACCACAATACCATCGGCTATAATAATAGCTTGTAATAACATATAATATCCTGTATTTTACATGTTCCGAACTTGACACCTTCCCGTTTACGTTTTTAAGTTTATCCAGTCTCGTGCTGCCTACCGATTTAACAAGACATTGCCGGTTTATATCGGATTTTAAAAAAGCATCTGTAACAGCTTCGCCATAGGTTAAAAGCATAGAAGCATTTGTCATGCCACCAATATCTATTCTCTGGCTTATTCGTCTATCAAACCAGACTGAACCGTGCTGGTAGACTAAAACAGTATTTCCTTTTTGCAAAAAATATTTTCGCATTACAAGTTCAGAATAATACGGAATGAGTGCACTCAAGACAACCGTATATCCATTGCTCCCAAAGTTTCTCTCGAGTTCGTTTATTATTTTTTCAGCCAACAAGGGAGCTTCATTAACTATCCAGAGAACTCTATCTTTAATTAATGATACATAATCAATTTCATCCGACGGAAAAGAACCGACAAATTCTTCCCATATTATATTATCCTGTATATCTCGTACAGATTTTCTTTTCTTCAGTATATCTTTCATATCACTTAGAAAAAATATAGATTTACCGTCTTCCATAAAAAGGTCAAGCATAGGTTGCCAATCGTAAAGACTTGAAACAATATAAGTATTATCCATTCGATACTTTTCACATAATGTTCTTATAATATTCTTCCATATACGATTCATAAAAGAAAATACTATTGTTTTAATCATGCTGTTATTACGAATTACAGAGAAGTGGTATTCTACATAATTTTTTAACCAACTACGCGTGAACGAAATGTCGCTATATGACTGGTCACGAGAAAAGCTGTCTTCGGGTAACAAAATAATTTCATTTTTCCAACCGGCCAGAGCTAAAAGATTTCCCCATATAGTTTCACGGTGACCAAAGAAAAATTGATCCGTTTCCCAGGGAGATGTCGGGCCTTTATGTATATATACGGTATGGTCGGGGAAATTAGATAAAATACTTTTAAGCCATAAATAGCGGCTCAACACTGCATCGACAACATGACCAAGCATCCAAAGGTTATAAAAAAAAGGCTTAATATCCCATTTAAGCAAAAATGGATGCAAATCAAGCATTGATAGATCAAGTTTTTTGCATACTTCAGATACTTTTTCGAATTGATTTACACAGGCCTTTTCTATGTCCTCCAATCCGCAAAATTGTTCAGGGATAAGATATTTTATGCCTTTCATCTCAAGCTTATGCATTGACGATGGACCGAGGGCTACCCATGTGTCATTTTCTGATGCGCCACGTTTTAAGAAATCTTCCACATGGTAATCATATTCTGACAAAAAAAGTTTATTATTGTCTTTATTGATCAAATCGGATATATAGATATTGTTGGTAAGACATTACAGGTCCTACCAGCAGGTCCTTCCTCCGTCGATAATCAGAGTGGAACCTGTCATATAAGAGGATGCATCTGATACAAGAAATAAAATCGCTGCCTTATACTCGTCTATACCTGCCATTCTTCCGAGTGGTATTAAATTTGTCAATTTAACAACAAAATCATCCGGCTGATTGTTATATACGCCGCCGGGACAAAACGCATTCACTCTTAACCCGCAGCCAGCCCAGTATGTGGCAAGATATTTTGTAAGACCAATTAAACCATGTTTAATTACTGAGTATGTTACCGGTTTCACGGGCTGCATCTCATCCGAAAGCCCTTCTTTCCTGTAAATCCTCTGGTCAGGGGCAATCACACCAAGATCAGATGAAATATTAAGTATAACACCCTTCCCTTTCTTGGCCATCTCGGTTCCGAAAACCTGACTGCAAAGGAACGCACCTTTCAAGCCAACGGCAAGTTCAAGCTCCCACGCCTCTTCGGGATAATTTTCAAACCTCGACCACTGTTTCTCGCCCGAATTACTCTTAACCTTCGGGTCAATAGCAGCATTATTAATTAAAATGTCGATACGACCAAATTCTTTTAACAGGTCTTTCTTTAAGGCTTCAAGTTCTTCTTTTTTTGTGATGTCACAACTTACCCCTGTCGAAGAAACACCGTAATTTTTTTTAATTTTTTCTGCCTTTTGAGAGGCACGGGCGCCATCAATATCCACAATTACCGGAATACCACCAAACTCTGCTATTGCCTCGGCATGTTTTTCACCGAGAAGTCCCGCACCCCCGGTAATTACGGCAACTCTGCCGGCAAGATCAAACATCTCATGAATATTTTTGCCCATATTTTTCCCCTTATTGAATGCCCACAGTCTGACCGCCATCTGCAATAAACGAAGAACCTGTAATAAATGAGGCTCTTTCCGAAGCAAGAAACAAAACGAGACAGGCAATTTCCTCGGGCGATGCGAACCGTTTCATCGGAACAGTTTTATCGAGCATCTCCAGTACTTTCTGTTTGTCCTCTTTCATCTTAAAATCCCAAGTACCTTCATCAAAATAAATATTACCCGGACATACAACATTAGTTCTGATATTGTTCGACACAAGCTTTTTCGAAAGGTTTTTCACATAGGCGATGAGCGCGGCCTTCGCAACACTGTAATGAATAGGTGCGCCTATAACCTCCACACCGGCAATAGATGAAATATATACTATCGAACCCCTATTATTTTCAATCATGCTTGGCACAACTGCATTGGTAATTCTGCGCGCACCGTTGAAATTGATATCCATCATAGCCTGCCAATCGTTGTCGGGGATGTTCCACTCGGGCGACCCTTTCCCGGAACCAAGATTAGCAACAAGAATGTCTATTTTTCCAAACCTACCTATTATCTTAGCGACACATTCATTGATAAAACCTTCCTTAGTTAGATCGCCTGTAAACAAAAATATGTTATCAGGTTCAAATGCAGAACTAAATTCATATAATGTGTTACCCGCTCTTTCCTCATTTATATCAGTAATTGCCACTCTTGCACCCTCTTCAAGGAATCCTCTTGCAATTGCCTTTCCAAGTCCATGGGCAGAGGCAGTGATAAGCACTGTCTTGTTTCTCAAACTGAGATCCATCAGCAGTTGCTCCTTTCAAGGTGGTTTCTGACAAACCTTATATTTTTCATGGCAGTTTCAACCTCATCCCCCTCGCGGGCCGCCTGAAGCACTATCGGACCCTTGTAGTCCAAATCGACAAGCATGTTAAAGAACGTGTTAAAATGAGCATCGCCTGTGCCCAATGGAACGGTGCCGCCATTAAGTTTTCTGTCCTTTATATGGACCGTCCTCAACCATTTTCCGTATGCCGAAAGTTCCTCACTGCAATCATATCCGAGACTGGAACTGTTGCCGGTGTCATAATTTGCCATCAGACAGGGGTGACCAAAAGACAACAGAAGCGCTTTAAAATCCTCAGGGTTCAGCGATGTTTCAAGGGCTATCACAACGCCGGTTTTGTAGGCAATCTTCAGGGCCGGCGATATAAATTCTATGACCTGCGTAAACTCTTTCCGATCGTTAATCTTTGAAGCATCAACAAAAGGGAGATCTATATACTTTCCACCAATTTCTTTTGTCTGTAATACAAGGCGGGAGAGCATCTCGCAGAGTCCCTTCCTTTCGTTATCATTTGCATTCATATAAGGAAAGTCCATAAAATAATCTGCACAGACAGACTCTATCGTTATACCGGTCTCTCCAATCAGATGTCTTATTTCTTCAGTACCTTTTTTGCTTATAATGGGGTTTTTCTGCCACTCATCCCCTTCAAAAATCCACTCTATATGAGACAAACCCGCTTTTTTTGCCTTAAAAAATTCGTCCTTCCATGTTGCTTTGGGGAAGCTCTGTATCTTGCCTCCTGTTGGCGATGACAATCTGCCCTGCATTATTCCTATTGGATAATCTTCATAATTCATATCACACCAAAAAGTTTATTTTCGATATATTCGCAGACCATATGGGCAATGAGTATGTGTGCCTCCTGGATACGCGGCGTAGATTGCGACGGAACATTTATACAATAATCTGACAAAGCGCTTATCTGCGTTTCCGTTCTGGCGCCAGTAAACCCTATCGTTACCAAACCCATATGCTTTGCAACCTTTATCGCTTCTATAACATTTTTTGAATTGCCGCTGGTTGAGATTGCAATCAGTATATCTCCCTTTTTCCCTTTCGCCTCAATCTGACGTGAAAATACCTTATCAAAATCATAATCGTTGCCTATGGCAGTTAGTGTCGACGTATTAACGGTCAACGCCTCCGCGTCGAGGGCCCTTCGTTCCATAAGAAATTTGCTCACAAGCTCTGTAGCTATATGCTGTGCATCTGCGGCGCTCCCTCCGTTGCCGCATAAGAGGAGCTTGTTTCCCGTCTTGTAAGCATCAACAATAACCTCAGCCACCCTTGAAATATTCTCGAGCAGGTCGGTATTTTCAACAATATCCTGCACGGTTTTCAAGTGTTCTCTCATTCTGTATTCCCAAAAGTCAGCAGTCAACGATCTTCTCCTCCCCTCTGAATGCTTCAGGCATTACTTAGCCAAATCGATAGGGTGTAGGGCCATCAGAGGTCTCAACCTCTTTATTGAAAAACTTTATCTGTCCTATAATATCAACCCCGACGCTTTCACCCCATTTGTTTATCAGCAATTTTGTAATCTTCCCCATTTCACCTGTGCCAATCAAAACATTGTTCAAACCTGTGACAGGAAGAATGCAAAACGGCGTGCCGGTCATAAAAGATTCATCTGCAGTATAAACATCATAAGGTTCAATATTTTTTTCGATGCATTTCAAGTTAAGTTCTTCCGCGAGTTCAAAAATATATGCCCTGCTTACACCCCGCAGGATATTCCTGCCCTCGGGTGTAATAATGCAGTCATCCTTCACAATAAAAAAGTTGTCCCCCGTACCTTCGGCGACAAATCCATCAGTGTCAAGAAGCAACGCCCAGTTGTTTTCGCCTTTGAACTGTGATGCTTCAATATTTGCCATCTGATAATAAATCCTGCTTCTGTTCTTTATCTTGGGATCAAGCAGATAACCAGGTATTGCCCTCTGCGACGTTATGACCGCGTTTATCCCGGTATCGAACAGTTTACCCATACCTACCACAGTCCATTTCAGTGGAAAATCGGCAATTACAAGGGTCGGCTGAAGCTTTCCGCCGAACACCTGGGCATAAATAGCAAGTGGTCCCCGGCTCACATTGATCATCAATCTGTGTTCATCGGTGTCGTTGAAAAACGGGTCGTTTCTTTCTATTGTTTCATAACAGAGTTTTTCCATTGCGTCGATCTCGATACCAAGAGGAATACGCAATATCTTAATTCCAGCATAGAGTCGTTGGAGATGCTCTTTCAACTTGAACTGCTTTTTATTAAAAGACCTGGTCATCTCAAACACCATATCACCAAACATCAGCGCAGAATCGAATATCGATATCTTTGCTTCCGCCTCTGGCACAAACTTGCCGTTCAGGTAAACTAATCTTGACATTATATTTTTCTCCAATTGTTATTCGTCATGCCACTTAAAGTCTTCTTCACGAAAATACCGCAGCTTATAAGCAACCTTTTCTTCTTCGGCAATAATTATCTTATCCCTGCTTCCAAGTATCCTTTTTACATCTCTCGTGTCCCTAACGACAAGCTGCAATCCCCTCGATTCGAGGGATGAGGATTGATCTGAACCATACATGCTTCTGTCCAAAGTTATATGTCTCTCTATCGCAACAGCGCCCAGAGCAACTGCGAGGGTGGTCGGAAGAATCCCGTGTTCATGGCCGCTATACCCGACAGGACAGTTGTATCTATCCTGAATCGTTCTGATAATGTTGACATTACACCATTCGTCAGGACATGGATATACTGAGACACAGTGCATTATTGTGAAAGGACAGGCCTTTCTCACAAATATGTCCACAACTCGGTCGATCTTTTCAAAACCGGTCATACCCGTAGAAATGAATGTGTGCTTACCTTCGTCGGCCACCATTTCTACAAGGTTTTTGTGCGTCAGCATGGTTGATGCGATCTTGTTGAAAGGTAGATCATATTGCCTCAAAAACTCCTGACTTTTTTCATCCCAAGCAGAAGCAAACCAGTAGATGCCTTTTGCTTTACAATACCGGTCAATCTCGTCATACTGGTCTTTGCCGAACTCAAGCCCCTCTTTTTGCGACCGCTGAGTTGTTCCCCACGGGCTCTGTCTCGGTAAATCGAGTAGTTCCTTCGTGTAAACAATGTCTATAGTTCTTTTTTGGAACTTAACTGCATCCGCGCCGCAATCCTTCGCCATATCGATCAGCCTCTTTGCAATATCAACGCTGCCGTTATGGTTAATACCAACTTCTGCGATTACAAAAGGCAATAACTCCTGATTCTCATAAGGATTTACTTTCATTTACGCTCCCGATTTTTAAATTTTATTCAATTAAGCCTACAAACTCTCTAATCACACCTGAACCGCCCGGGGTAGTCAGGATGATGCTTGAAATCTTCTTGATCTCTACATTGGCGTCTGACGGACATACGGGATATCCCACCGTTTTCATCACATCAAGGTCATTTATGTCGTTTCCTATGTAAACCACATTTTTGAGTAATATCTTATGCTCGTTGCAGTATGACTGCAATACCGTTTTTTTATCGTCCACACCCTTCAGGATAGATAAACCCAACTTTTTTGCCCTTGCCTCTACTACCTTGTTTTTTTCCATTGTCAATATAATCTGCGGAATGTCTTTTTTCTTTATCATACCTGTCGCAAGTCCATCTGCCCGACTCACCGTTACGCTTTCCAATCCGTCCTCTCTAACGAGCACGGTGTTGTTCGTCATGACCCCATCAAAATCATACACAATAAGCTCGATATTTTTAAGCTTAATCCCCTTGAGGGCTCCTTTAAGAATATTTTTCCGCATATAGTATTCACATAATTCCAAATCCTCCGGGTTGTCTATTTCATATGATTTCCACATAGGCATCTCATATATGGCTATTTTACCACCGAGCCTGTTACCATATTTTCTTATAACTTCAGGCTTAAAAACATATATGGAACCGTTTTCAAGATAATAAGGCTTTCTGTCCTGTCGTCTTCCCCTATTTTTGTAATCATATGTGAGACTTTTTAGATGATCCTCCATATAGCCCCATACGCAAAAATCATCAAGGACTGTTGCGGAAAAAAGAGAATCTGCATCTTCTGCTATGAATTTCTTTAATGCGCCATCCATATCACTATCATCACGGAGGGGCGATGTTGCCTGGAGAAATACCACTGCTTCTATCCTTTGTTCTTTTTCAATCTCGGAAATCGCATGAATCAAGGCGCTTTCCGATGAAGCCGTATCTGTAGCAAGTTCTTCCGGCCTCCAGATAACCTTTGCACCATATGCGAGAGAAGCATCGGCAATTTCACCATCATCCGTGGAAACATAAACACCGTCTATTCG
This sequence comes from Prolixibacteraceae bacterium, assembly GCA_017998095.1. Next base: position 12,182 of record JAGODU010000004.1, read on the forward strand.
ACTGCTTTTTGCGGCCTGTTCGATAGACCATGCAATGAGCGGCTTTCCGCAGAAGTTCACAATATTCTTGTGCGGAATGGATTTTGAGCCACCCCGGGCAGGAACAATTGCAATTATTTTACCTTTTTTCATATCATATTTCCCTTTTGATACTTCAGTTACATTGTTTTTTTAATTTTACCGCCGCCTCACCGGCAAGCCTGTCAAACTCAATTCGCCACTTTTCCCGGTCAATCCGATTGTAAAGCCATTCAAAATCCGTAATCAGCTTTTCGGTCGTTTCCTGCTCCCACACAAGTTTCTGTAACGGTGTTGCCCAGGGCATCTGCTGCTCTGCTTCCAGTTTTTCATACACCGTCTGAAAACCGTATATTACATAAGGTTTATCGCCAAACAAAGCCATTGTTGCAGGTCCGCTGGTTGTGCCGAGAAACATGATACCCGCCTGAATTAGAGCCAGATCCTGTTCTATAGTTGTACTATAATCCTTTGCAATAAGCACATTTGAAAAACCCCGAAACCTTGGATCAATCTCTTCTTTCTCTCCTATCATCACAAAAAAGACATCGTGATGCTGTTCGCAGTAACCTACAAATTCCAGCCATGAATCAATAACAGCATTACGATAGCTATGGGTAGGAAGATTACGCAATTGTATTACTATCGGGAGTCTTTTTTGAGATTGAGCTGCAAGAAAATGCCTCGCCCACATTAAAGTTGCATTTTTACAGGAAAGATAAGGGACATAATGGTTTTCTTCATAGAAAAGCAGCGCATAATTAAAATAATTGTGGTATTGTTCTAAAAATCTACCCTCTTTATCCGAATACGGGGGAAAAATTATATACCTGTCGTAATTTTCTGCAATATACTTAGACAACATTCCGGGTGAGTCCATAATAATCAAAGACCCTAAGTATTGGTTCACAAAAAACACCGATATGAGTTTTGTAAAGTAGTAATGAAAATTCTGAGAATCCATTCCGCCATCTGCCCTTGCAGGATTTAATTCATCACATAAAAGTATTATGTCTATTTTTTCAACCTTATGAATATCCCTGACAATAAGGGCCATCACCTGACAATAGAGTAAATCGCCAACCGTAAAAGGCACATACCGGAAGTCCCAAACTGCCAGTATGCGCTTCCCTTCTTGTTGGATACTCCAAATATTGCTGCGCAAATACGGAACTGTCCAACGAAATATGTTAATCAGGCCCCTGAAAACCTTTTTATATGTTATGCCGAATCCTGAAGTATTCATTATTTAATAAATCCCGAACTATAATCGTTTTTAATGTTTTACAACAGCCATCGGAGGCGGTAAATAATATTCAGCAGGTCCACCGGTTAACCGCGAATATATATTCTCCGCAATGCCGGACGGCAAAGCTATAAAGACATGGCTGTCATCCGGAACTGTCTGAGTGCTATAAATAGGCTTTCCCAAAAAGGTTTTGCCTGTTCTGCTTGAATCCTCATCAACAAAAAAATCTACAGTACCGTTGGTTGCGCCGAATAACCATCCGGCCGCAATGGAAGTACCGAATACACCGAAACGCCCCTTTCCGGAAACCGTCTCTGCGACAACCCTGAAAGATTCCATCCATTCAAGGCAATTAACGACTGACTGCAAGCGGTCATCTAAATTCTCCTGCTCACCACAATTTGGGCTGTCTTTTTCAATCTTAGCTCTTCGGGCTATCAGTGATATTTCTTTCGGCACCCATGCGCTTGTGGCCGCAAAAGGTTCAAGCCCGGCGTTTTCCAATACTCTAATCAATGTATTGAGATCAAAATGTGTACAATGATCTGCAATCACCAAATCAAAAGGGTTTTGCTGAAAATCCGGGAGGTCTATTACGAGAAACCCTCCATCCGCCAGCTTGTCTCCAGCCGCTCTTAGAAATTCAATAGGGTTTATAACATGTTCAAGAACATGCAACATTGTTATAAGTGTAAATTTGTCCGGCACTTGGCGTAAATCACAGGTATATAGGACAGTATTTTTTCCTATTCCCTCTATATTGTCACGATATTTGTCGTCCAGTTCTGTTCCTGAAAGTTCCCATCCCTGAACAAGATTATTGAACGTTCTCAGCAAGCCGCCGTTGCCGCAGCCTATATCAAGCATATTGCCTTTTGGGGGAAGCCCTGTTTTTGAAAGAACATATTCTATAAGTCTTGCCGAACGGGCTGATGCCACCCCTGTTTTATTGTCAAAAACTTTCTGCTCCACGCCCCCGCTCTGATGGTATATCTGATATTTATCGTAAATTCTCTTCGCATCATCATGCCATTCCGAATCAATAACCTTTTGAATGCAACCACAGCTCAAGCACTGAGCAATTTTTAATTTTCTTTTCCAGGGTTTGCAATCCGATGTAACCTGGAACAGCTTCTCGCAACCAGGCGCCAACCTTGTTTCACCGCCGCAAATATGACATGAAGTTAATTTTTTCAATCGCATGCTATTAAACTTTCTCGTTGTATACGGAAATTATGTTGTCCAACACAGACCATACATCCGGTGGTTCCATCCCCAACTCAACCCTAAGCCTTGACGCATCCAGCGAGGTGTAAAACGGTATATGTTCTAATGTCAGCCCTGACTCTCTCGCCTTGACAGGCTGCACCAGTTGCACATCGGCATTCATCTTGCGGGCGATATAAAGCGCCATCTGTTCGTACGTAATATCTTCTTTGGCCGCAACATGCGTAATGCCTGAAAATTTCCTTTCGCCTATTGCTGCCAAAGCTTCAACCGCATAAGAAAGGGAAATGGGCGATATCCCCATATCCGCAAAGGGACTGATCGGTTTACCATTCTTCAGTAAATTTATCCAATTCGCTACAAGAGGCATTTCTGGCCAAATGATTTTGGAAAATCTGATGATAGAGACTGATTTGCCCAATAAAAGCAATGCTCTTTCGGTTTCCGCCTTCTGTCGTCCATACTCTGTCTTCGGACCAACAGGATCATTCTCTTTTCTCAGGGGAGTTTCTCCGTCAAAAACAAGATTTGTTGAGAGAAAAACAACAAACACCCCTGCGGCTATTAGTTTTTCTGCCATCAGGACAGTATTGGTTACATTAATCTTCCTGCTTACTGCCGGATTCCTACGGCACTCATCCAATGATGTAACGGCAGCGCAAAGGCATGCTATTGAAATTCCTTCAGGGGGCATCCAGTCATTAATATCTTCAGATAGACTTAGAAAAGAAAATTTTTCTGATACTACGTTCTCCAGACACGTTGTGCCAAGCACGGTTCGCCCGGATAGTTCAAGGCTTGCTGCGAGCTTGCGGCCAATCAGTCCATCCACCCCCGAAATAAACCAATTTCCTTCTGAATATTTCATTAATTTTAATTCTTTGTAAGCAAAACGTTATTCAGCAAACCTTTTTCACGCAAATATCTCGTTACAACTTCCGCAGCAATCTCAGTTCCGCGTTCATTCCAGTGTGTATCTGTATGAAAAAACAGACCCTTATCCTTGTTTGCGATAAAGTCTTTCTGCAAATCGACTGCATAAACGCCTTCTTCTTCGAGTTTCCTAATTAGTCTTGGAAAATATTCCTTTGAATATTCATCGACTTTATCAGCATATAAAAGATCTTTACGTGGTACAAGAACTAGAATATATATATATCCCCTTTGTAATAGTTGTCTGCTGAAATTAGATATCATTTCAACTTGTCTTTCGAGAATTTCTTCATACAAAGAATTTTTTTTTCTGTATACTTTATTTACATCGTTTTCATTATCGAAAAATGGAACTTTATATTCAGAACCACATAAATAAGGCCTGTTGTCATTGTTGTTTTTGACAATACTGATATCGTTTTTTACTATTTTTGCAGCACGTATTATAAAAGATGTTGGATAGAATCGTTTTACGCTTAATGAAACTTTATTGTATTCTTTCATGGGAACATATTCATCAATAATAAAATTATCAGGAAACAATTCTTTGATCTTTACATGCATAGCATCAATTACATTAATTACAAGATTTACTTTTCTCAATTCATTTTTACCGAGTATTTTTCTTAAAAGCGTCTCTCGCCCACCGTTAAAAACAGGTTTATGCAATTTCAGTGCAAGCCTCCAGGAGAAAGTTTCATTGTTACTCAATCTTGACCCCCAGCAATGAGAATCTCCGTAAACAAGAATCTTATATTCATCAGTATAATACGGCCCGAGCCTGAATCCATCGGCATCTGTGGAGACATGCGTAAAGTATTTATCCTGAAAATAAAAAAGATATGATCGGGTCATATCACCTTTTTCAAAACCATTCCACACCCTTGTCCTGTATGAATTAGGATAAACCACTTCCGAAAAATATTCCCATGCTCTCCAATAAAAAATAGAAGGTCTGATTAAAAAAACAGTATAAGGCACAATAAAAGACAGGGCCAGGAATAATACGAGGCTCACAACATACAAACGATGTCTATTTTTCAAAACTGGTAGTAAAGAAATTCTTTAACATCATCCATTAGCCCAAATGTAAATGTTGCCATTATAAAAATAAGCACAAGCCAGATAAAGTTGGGTTTCCATTTCAATGGTACCATACTCGGCACATTATTAAATTTGATATCATATCGAAGTGCAGGCTTAAAATTTGACATTACCTCATGCAAGTTAGGAAAAAACCAACATATAAACAATAAGGATGCGAGAATAAAAAAAATTGTATACGTACCATGCACCGTAAAAAGGTTTATATGTGGGAATAGTTTAGCAGCATAAGCGTCTATTCCACTAAAACCAACCATACTTTTCCATATTACAAAGGCCTCGTTCATATCTTTAGCCCTAAAAACCACCCAAGCGAAGACAACTGTTATAAAAGTAATCAAACGACTCGCCCAATAAAAAACTTGATTTGGCAATTTTTTATATTCAATCCTATAATTTCTTAAAAACCAACGCCATAAATGATTAATAACAAGAAAAATGCCATGAAGCCAACCCCATAGAATAAACGTCCACCCCGCTCCATGCCATAGTCCAACAAACAACATCGTAACGAGTAGATTTACATAGCGTCTTACCGAACCCTTTCTGTTTCCCCCGAGAGGTATGTAGAGATAATCCCTGAAAAAACGGGATAATGTTATGTGCCATCTGTACCAAAACTCTATTACGCTTGAAGCCTTGTAAGGTGAATAAAAGTTTACAGGAAACCATATATTAAAGATTCTTGCCAGGCCTATAGCCATATCCGAATAACCCGAAAAGTCAAAATAAAGCTGGAATGAATATGCCAGTGCACCAACCCATGATTCAAAAAATGTTAGCTGAACACCTTTGCTGGCCACTTTAAACACCGCATTGGCATAAACTGAAACACCATCGGCAAGCACGACCTTTTTGAAGAGACCGATGAAAAAAATAGTCAAACCGACAGAGATATTTGAAAAGTTAAAACTACAAAATTTTTCCTTATTTAGTTGAGGAATAAGCTCCTGGTGATGGATTAATGGACCGGCAAGAAGATGCGGGAAAAAGGTAACAAAAAAACAATATTCAAGAAAGGTGTACTTTCCGACTTTTCCTTTATAATTATCAACTAAATACACAATCTGAATAAATGTATAAAAACTGATGCCTATCGGCAGAATAATGTTTTGGAGGGCTATAGAAAGATTTGATAAATTGTTAAGATTTTCAATAAAAAAGTTAAAATACTTAAAATAGCAAAGCAGCGCAAGATTAGACCCTATTCCAAAAATCAGAATCCACTTGGGCACACGTTTCTGAAATTGTCTGTATCGGTTAAACCACAGTCCAATTGAATAATTAAAAATAGAAGAAAAAACGATTAGCATTGTAAATTTAGGATTCCACCAACCATAGAAAAAAAGCGAAGCACAAATTAGCCATACAAGTGCAACGCTTTTTTTAATTTTCCCGATGAAAAAAAACCCTGCAAATACAATCGGTAAAAATATCAATATAAAAATGTACGAGTTAAACAGCATTATTCAAGGCAAACTTTTCTCTCTTGTGTTCTCCGGACCTCTGCAGATTCACGTAAAACATTTTGAAATCATGATAAAAATCCATAGGTAAAATATCTTCTAGGTACCATCTCTGATAATCATTGCGACAAACCATTCGTTTCTCAACGTCTGTTTTCTCATTTATATAATCCCTGTCGTAATTGTTAATTCCGAACAATATATATGGCTTTTCAGTACCAATAATTGCCATTGAATACCTGTCGTAAGATCCCAAATACATATCGGCTACCTGAACCAGGGCAAATTCTTCCAAAAAATTGTATCCCAGCAGTTTCGTATAAATGACATTCGATATATAGGACTCCTCGCTCTCGCACGGAGAATGATCAAGGATCAAAAAGTAAATATCAGGAAAATCCTTACAGATATTAAAGAAAAAATCCCTCCAGCCTTCCATCGGATCCCTTGCTGCTTTTACATTCATATTTGAAATATGCACACAGACAATAAATAGCCCAGGTCTGTAAGTCTTTAAAACACTTCGCGCCCAAACTTTTGTACTTGGCGGAACTTCCAAAAAGTTAGACTCACACAAAGAAAAATATTCGTCAACACGCAAGATAGACGTTTCAATGTTATCGATAAAAATGTCTATCATGCCCGAGTTATATTCTGTTTTTTCATTATCATAGCTCGCCGGTGCATTAAAAATGTTTTTACTGTTTTGAATCCAGTCAAATTGTATATCTCTTACCAATGAATTCATAGTAAGGCATGAAAATATTTCGCCAACACAACTCAATTGTAAATTGCCCATTTGAATTCTTAAAACACTTATAATACCTTTAGACGCAGCAACTCTCTCGTAAAGTGTATTCAAAAGCATCAGCAGGTCTCTGATAAGCAAAGGTGAATATTCTTTTACGTGAATATCAACCTGGCAGCTTGAGCCAGCACTTTTTTTTACCTTTTTTACTAACACCGGTAGCAATTCAAGTACATTTTCCAGTATAGACACAATATTACGCAAAAGAGATAAAAACAAAGAAGCTAAGCTGATAAGAGGTCTGAATAACATTGCAAATTTAACGACAAGCTTGAAAAAATATTTTTTCATTAGAAGTTTGTATTGTGTTTTTTAATTCGTTTTTAAAGACAAGTAGACCGACTCAAATAGATCAAGGAGAAGTTCCTTGGTTTCTCTCTCCCAACTCAATATCTGATGGTCGAGGGCAAATGGATACTTTAGCGCATATAAAGGTATGTCCACATTTTTTGCTGCAGCGTGTTCGTAGTTTGTTATGATATATGGCACTTCGCTGAAAGTGGCCATTGCCGCAAATCCGCTTGAAGTTCCCATGAAGAGGTTCGATTTATGCAAAAATGTCAATTCGTGTGCAAGATTAAAGCCCATGGCCCTGGGAATCAACACATTGCCGTAGTTAAATAATTCTCTTTCCCACTCCATATAGCCACCGAATATCAAAAAAACAACATCGGGATATTTTTGCCCCACTATCTTGAAAAAGCTATACCATTCAGATAATTCAGAGTCTCTGCTAAGCACTATTTTAGAATTTAGAAATTTTAAATCTTGATAAAATTTCCGTTGTCTTACATTCACAGACACAATAAATCGTCCTAAGCAATTTTTATTAATAAAATCATCCACTGAGACTTCATAACCTCTCGGCGGTCGCAACCTCGGTATATAACCTTTTCTTCGATAGAAATCGTTGATTAGCTTGTGTGAATAGTAATCAAGCTTTCCGAAAAAATGGTTTTTAAGACTTGGCCACATGTGATCACAACGAAACATGCTCTTAAATAAAGACAGGTCAAAAGAAACCTTATCCCTAATTACACTTACTAAAACAGTATCAGGGCAGCACAAGAAAACAGGAAAAAGATTATTGACATACTCAATGTAATTGTTGACTGTAATATACTTTTGAAGCGGGAAAGAAGGTCTGTTTGGGTCGGCAATTATATACTGAGCAATACCTTGTTTTCCAGCATCAATGGACTTTACGCATAGGTTAACCTGCCATGTAATTGCATCACCCAGTGCATAAGGGGCATATGAAAAATCATATATTCCAGTAAAAACATCTTTGTTCAATATGAAATGCGTTGGAGTCATTTAAAATATTATGCTAAGCATGAATGATTTTAAGAGATAGATATTTATTAGATAATTCATTTATTAAATATTTTTTCTTTCATAGACTGATCGGTCAAAAATTTAGATATTCTTAGTACGAATTCATTTTTAATTAATTCTTTATGAGCTTTAGGTATAATACTGTTTTTTATTCTATTGTCAAAAAACATCTTTTTAAATTTATATAATTTGCTCAAGAAAGCCACTGTTTGGGATTTTGCTGATTTGTTCGGGATACTAACATCGCTCGACAAACAGTTTGTTATTATTGGAGCAATAAATTGTCTGTATCCTTTTTTAACATTATTTGCTGCTTCTTCAACGCTAGAATGGTCCTTTTCAATAATCATCCCCACAACGGCATCAACAAATTTCGAAAAGTCATCCGACCACGTTTCCCTTAGCATCCTGTCAAAACGATCATACATTATATCTTCCCGATAACAATTGGTGTCAAGGTGAACTTGCCTGAGAAGGTATGCGTCTTGAAGTTTTTTAACTTTTCCCATTGCAACAGTCATAAAACTTGTAAGCAATTCAGAGATTGTAACATCTTTTGTATCAAACTCATACAATTGACGGTAAAGCTTCCTTGCTACTACGGTGCGATGCACGTCATAGTAAGTAGTAAAATAATTAATAAAATGATGACGGACACGCTCCATGGCAGTTTTTTGCTCAATGCCCGACGGGGGAGGCTGGTGGATAAAGTTTACAGAATTACCGAATAAATCATTTATCTCTGGTTCGAGTTCAAATGCAAATAAATCACCACCACATGCAACATATTCATCATTTCCCAATAAAAACTGCACCGATTTTCTAAGCGCTTCAACTACTAAAAAATCATCATTATCTGTCAAAACAACAAAAGGAGTCTCAACACGAGAAAGTATATCTGCCTTCTTTGCATGATATATCGAGTAGTTAGCATCATATGGATAACGATAATATTCGTAGTCCAGGTTTGGGTGGCTGTTCCTGCCTGACAATACTCGTTGAATGGTCTCGTCTTTTCCGCCATCGGCCATCAAAATCCGAAAAGGGAAAGCGATCACGTTATGATAATAGAGCCAACGATAAGTAAAGTTAACCCTGTCCTTTAGGAACAATACCACCGTAAGTTTTGTATCGATATCTATCATTATTTTCCCTTCGGCAAAGGGTATCCGTATTTGCCTAAGTCGAGTTTGTATTTTTCTACCAATTTATGATTATCCTGTTCATAAAGATCTTCAATAGTTTTCTTCCATTTTTCAGATACAAAGCCATCCGCCGGCATTCCACTATCAAGAAAATTTCTTAAGACTTTTTTCATGCTCGGTGTCGGCAACAAATCAACAATATCTTTTCCACCCAAAAAACTACATAGTTTATTATACTTTAGTTGACGCATTGAGTGTCTCTTTCTCTCACGTTTGCCTTCTATAAAGCTTAAAGCTTTTTTTTCATATTCACGTATCTCCAAAATTTCACAAATGTTTTTAATAAATTTTGTTTTATTTTCGACAAAATCTTCATAAAAAAGTATGTGTATTTTATGCAAACCAAAAAGCGGCTCGTATAGGCCAAGTATCCTATGATAGAAAAAGCTGTCGAGGGGACTGTAATTCATAAATTCGATACAATAGTCCATCCATTCATCGAAGCAAACGTACCTCCTCCAGTAACGACGCGGAACCTTTTTAAGGTAAGCGCCATGATTTGCATACCATGATGGAATTGCTGTAAGCTGATTTCTTATAATAAGTAAAATATCTGCATCAGGGAGAAATTCGTGCAATCTTTTGGCACACAAAGAAGGAACATGGCTAGACATTACATCTTCGCTTGAGAAAATAAATGTTTTCTCACTTGCTTTAGCTGAGGTATTTAAATAGTTGAAAAGCTCTTTGGCTTCAAGATATCGATAATGAATATCATCATCAAGAATCAATGAATTCAGAATATCTTTATAGATATTATAATCATTGCAATCTTCCCCCAAATAGATGAGCTTATCAATCTTCGAAAAAAGATATCTCTGCAGTGTAGTGGAGCCGGTTTTATTAGCTCCAATGTGAATTACCGACTTCGACATAATACCTTATCTTTTTTGTTCCTTTGCAAACATCAGGTTACATTTCCTTTCAAGCCTGTAAGGCTTTGGGAAGTTCCTCATCGGTAAAGATTGGAATTTTCCCAAAAAGGAAAACTCGAGCAATGATTTATAAATAAGACGGTAGCCAAGAGATTTCAGACAATCAAATATATCATTTATGTTTAAAAACCATACCGGAATTTTAATCTCATAATAATTTTGAAATGACACAAATGTTTTTACGTCGCCAGCATTCAGGGCGCTAAGCAATATAATCTCTGGTTCATAATCGGATAGATTTTTTAAAAGCGCCTGCCAATCACGTATATAATGCAAAGCGGCAGCAACATGTACAATATCAAATATTTCGATCTTGGCTGGTAATTGGTCATGAAAATGAATATTTGTAAAATCCGAGTATATAGAACGACCCTTCTCACAAACTCCCGTACTCTCCACAATATGGAAGTCGACTGTAAATGGTTCTGGCAATGATTCTATGCATGACAAAAACAAGTACCCCAATCCTCCCCCAAAATCAAGGACACGTAACGGCCTTTTAATTCCGATGTTTCCAAGTAAAGCCACAACCGGAGGCAATGGATACTCATGGACAAGGCTATAAGCAGAAATCGTTCCTGTATCTTCGCGTTGATTGTTTAATGATGAAGGAAGATTTTTTACCAATGAATTTATCCAACGATCCGAATTCCACACATAATCCGGAACTTCTTCTGGAAAGTTTTCATAGATACCTTCCCAAACAAGCTGTTTTTCAGTCATTTATGGAACAAGACCTCTTAATCAAACCAATTGTATGCTTTATGCTCTTTTCCATACTTCCATGATATTTAAAACCTTTGGCCTTAAAACGTTGGCCAGATACTTCATAAGATAGTTGATTCATAATTTCTGTATCCACATACTTTATACTTAAATTCGAGACATACTTCGATATTGTTTTAATCACCTGATCCACAGTCAAATTATCTGTTAAAATGTTATAAACGCGATTATCAAATAATTTATTATCGATAATAAATCTGTAAGCATCTATAGCATCATCAAGTGTCAGGTATGGCCTCCTCTGATGAAGGGCGGTCCTCCAGACAGTCAGGGGTTGACCCATTGCTGCCTGCCAGCAAAATTTATTTACGGCAGTGTGAAACCTCATTCCAGGAGAAATTCCACATATCGTCCCAAACCGACAAATTATAAAACGTAATTTCGAGGAACATCCCATTCCTTGCAGGAATCTTTCTTCTTTAAGTTTTGTCTCGGCATATGGACTTTGAGGTTTAAGCTCCTCTTCTGAACATTCTTCGTCAACGATTTCATTCTGTGTTCCATAAGTACTCGTAGATGACATGTGTATCAAAGGAGATCCCGTTTTAGAACAAGCTTCAGCAACCCTAATAGTGGTGTTGTAATTGTTGAATTCTACCTTATCTCTATTTGCAACACTACTAGCAGCATCAGTAATAGCCGCAAGGTGCAAAACAACATCAGCCCCCCTTATGATAGGTACTAAATCAGTGTCCAATATATCTGCTTCAACGAATTTATAGTAACCTTCTCCTGGTAGATTAAATAAAGAGCTATAGCGCTGTGTCAGCATATTGTCAATCATATAGATGCTTACATCAGGAAAAAACACTGGAAATTCTCTTATGACTCGGGATCCTATATGACCCAAAGCCCCTGTAACAACAATCTTTTTCATAATTCCCCTTCCTGGATTAATTTAAAAAAAAGACTTAATTAAGAATAGATTTTCAAACCATTCACATAATCAATAAAAATTCTTAATACTCTTCTGCTTTTAACTTCCAAAACATGCAGGAGGTCGCCAACACTTTTTAATATCGAAAATGGCTTGGCAGGCATCCACAAATAAGCATTTAGCGAGGGATGTTTATGCCTTTCCAAAATTATCCATTTTTTGCATAGTTTAGAATTAAGTTTCAAAATCCACAAGAATACATCAATGTAGCCTGCTTTACACCAATGTATTCCTATATCCCAATCATGAGAAAAAAACACAGAAAACGGCAGTTCATCTATATTTTGACCTTTATCATTGAAAGACTTTGCTTTAATTACTCCGGATACTTCACAACCACTGACCTCGATTACAGCTTGAATAGCATAAGGAAGCGCATCGTCCGCTCCAATAAAAATAATTCTTTTATTCTTCAGAATGTTTTCAGGATAAAAATCGGGCATTAATGGTATCACATTATAACCATTATAGGTTGACTTCATAAGATTTTTTTTTGCACTGGAAAAGCTAACATCTGCCACCAATACCGCATCAGGTCTAATGGCATTAATTTCAGAAAATTTATAAAGCGGGTAAGAAAAGAATTTCCTTCCTAACACTTTATTGTTGTCAGCGCTTACAAAACCTATTATTTGTTCTATGTTAAAATCGCCCAGTCCATACGCCAGAATGCTTCTCGCATTGGTTTTATCACCCAAAATTACTACTCTTTTCGCTCCTTTAAGTTGATCGTTTATCATCTCAAGAAATTTAGAAGCTCCAACTCTCGAAAAAGATACCTCATAGCAATTAGGACATACAAGACGTAGCACCAAACCATCCCAGCCCCAATTACCAAACATCTTGCCAACTTCACTATCTGCATCGCAAGCTGGGCACTTAGCTATAAGCTTCGGTTCATTATTAATAAAATCCATATGAATTTTGCATGGAAAACGTTTGAGCAAAAAATTTGTATAACGTCTAACCTCTCTCATTATTGTAAGATGCAAATCTGAGGTTGAAGGAATATCGCTAATATTTATATAGTTTGATTCAACAACATCCATATCAGCTAAAGACAAATATTTTTCGTTCACTGTTCGTTCAAATTCGTCACTTATTAATCCCTTTTTCCGTGCATTTTTATAAATTAATGTACCAGGATACGCCGTCGTAAGATTAATATTTGAAAAAACCTCTTTTTCTATCAAAAGATTAAAAGATTCTTTTATATCGTCTTCTGTTTCACCTTCACTTCCCACCATAATATTACACTCAAGTGCCATTTTCTGACGTTTTGCTTCATCAATAAATATTTGAATTTGTTCACGTCTTATCCCCTTTCGCATACGTTTCAGTATAACGTCTGAACCGCTTTCTGCACCTATTGAAACTCCTATACATCCTGATTCCTTCATAAAACTTAGTACAACGGGATCAACATCAAGCCTTAGGCTACAAAACCATTCCTTTTGCGGCCCTTCTTCTTTATAACGTCGACAGAACTCGATAATCTCTTCTTCGGTAGCAAATAATACTTCTGTGAGCATTCCAAAAAAACCAAAACTATATTCGCTACTAACATTCCACATTTCACGAAGTATGTTGTCTATTTTTCTCGGTCTAAATTTCCCAAGCGTAGGGCTGCAGAATGAGCAATGTCCCGTACATCCTCTACCCGTCATAATTGGGATAAAATTTTGGCCAGGGAAACCATGGTGATAATTGTCAAGATAGCGCTTCATATCAATATAGTGCCAAGCTGGTTCTATATCGTTTAAATCCAGATTAAGCCTTACAGTTGAATTTCTAACAATGGTACCGTTATTTTTATCTTTATACATAATGCCAGGCAAATTAAAAAATATTCCTTCCCCCGATTCCAGCTGACGAAGCAAACCAGGAAATGCCGTCTCCGCTTCACCAAGCACAACAAAGTCAATACCTAAACGATTAAACAAAATGTCCGGTTTAAGGCACTGAGTTATATTGCCACCCATGATCAAAGGTAGATCCGGCCTTATATGTTTAACCTGTTTACTTAAATCTAAGAAAAATCTTGCATCACCTACAAGTCCACCTGTAGCTATTGCGATATAATCGTGTTTATTTAATAAACTTCTATAATTAATTCTCTGCGTATTCAAATCTACAAAATCAAAAGGAATACCATTCTGGTCAAGAGATGCCATTACATAAGCAAAACCTATAGGAAAAAAACCATATTTAGGCTTAATAAGCAGAACTTTAGAAGAAAAACTATTTTCTTTTTTCTCAAGCATAACGCTAATTAGTTTTTGCCAGTATTAGACGCTTATATTAAATAATGCTGAAGACACTTGGAATAATAATTTTTGCTCCTGATTAGCCCGCTTTGTAAATCGTCCTGCGGCATCCAATTAATGTATTTCTTAATTTTTTTATTGCTTATTATAGCATCTCCTACTTCTGTAGTTTTCCTCTCTTTAGGCCATTCAATATATTTTACCTTACCAGTTCCCATAAAGTTCATAGTTTCTGATGCTATATCTGCAACGCTGTAATGTTTATCCCCAACTACAAAAAATGTTTCACCATTTGTATTCTCAGAAAGGGCTACCAAGATTAAAGCATTAACCGCATCATTTACATAAATTACATTTCTCATCTGTTTTCCATCACCAAAAATCGGAATGTCTTCTCCACGTAATGCAAGGCCAACAAAATAATTATTGAATGTAAAACCAGCACTATGAATGCTTGCTCGTGGCCCGAAAACATTAGATAATCTTACAACAGAAGCTCGAAGCTGATATGCATTTGCATAAATTAAGACATATTTCTCTGACACACTTTTGTTTGCTGAATAAACGTCTGTCGGAAATTCGGGATGATTCTCGTCCGCTGGTTGATAACGCAATCTTCCAAGCTGTGTAGTCGTTCCAATATGAACAAACTTGACATCATTATTAAATCTCCTTATAGATTCAAGTAGATTAATTACTCCCCTTACATTCACATCCATATCAATCCAAGGTTCCCGCATAGAAAAAGGATGAGAAGTTGAAGCGGCACAATTGAAAATAATATCTTTTTTCACGACACTTTCTGATAACTGGCTATAATTAAGGATATCATGATAGCAAAGCTCTATATTATCTTCTATATCCTGCACATTATAAAGTTTTCCACCAGAATGAGTTTCAAGACAGTCATATATTGTAACCTCAGCTCCCATTTCGAGACATTTATGTGCAAGATTGCTGCCTATAAAACCTAACCCGCCAGTTATAAGAACCTTTTTTCCTTTTATGTTTTTCATAATGTCGCTATACATAATAAAATATTATCTCCTATTGTTGTTTTGTTTCTTTGCCTTTACAAGTATCATTAGATTGCGATCATTTTTCCACCTATAATTAGAAATCTCTATTTCCGCAAAACCAATCATCTTCAAAATAGCTCTTATTTTTGGAACTGTATAGCAATTCTTATGAAATTGCCCTTCACTATTTTGTGGACCGAATATGCTTGCCGTAAGATAACCCCAACGATTTTCAGTAGAATACGAGTACTGGCCGAACCAATGCTGCTGTACTATTGCTTCCTCATCATTTCGGTAAAAGTCTTTCCATTCATCTTTTGCATTTAGCCACAATCTAACAGTATCTTCAAAATCAGGAACTGAAAATTCAAAAGTACCGTTTTCTTGTAAAACTCTTTTAATCTCCAAAAAAAGTTTTTTTTCTTCAAGAAAAGACAAGTGCTCAAGAAGAGAATCTGCTCGGACCTCTGCAATGCTATTGTCAGGAAAAGGTAAATTAAAAATGTCATATTGATAAACATTAATGCCTTCAGGAAACTTTGTTTCGGGGTAACGTTTTTTCAACTCGCTTAAAGCATCCAAATCGATGTTAATATATTCGGGCAGCGGTCTGCCTCCGCATCCCAAATTAAGCTTTATGACTTTTTTTTCTTTTTTATTATTCATATTATTTCATTAACCTCACCAACTATTTTTCCTGTCTTAATATTTTTTTAACACCACCACAAATATAATCTATCTGGTCCTCTGTCAGAATGGGGGCGCAGGGAAGGTTTATACCGCGGGGAGCAATGTCATAACTGTTAATATTTTTAGGCTCATATATTTCGCGAAATCCAGGGTAAGCAGGCAAAGAAGACAACGGATAAAAGAATGGTCGACATGGTATATCAATCTCTGCGAGCTTTTTTATGACTTCAGTCTTGTCTAATTTATAAGATTTTCCAATAACTATTGTGGGCATCCATGCTCCATGAACACCACCGACAGGATCTGGGTTCATCTCGATATCTTCAACGTCACTTAATCTTTCTCTGTACATCCTGAGTTGTTCTCTCTTGTTGCGTAGTAAATCGTCGATTCTCTGAAATTGGGCATATCCAAGTGATGCCTGAAGATTGTTTGGCATATACTTATATGTAACCTCGTAATTATAGTACATACCTCCATCAGCTTTACGACCATGATCCCGTAAAAACATACAGCGTTCACACAATTTATCATCATCGGTAAGCAACATGCCCCCCTCGCCGGTAGTTATTGTTTTGGTTCTGTGAAAACTAAAGACTGATGCAATGCCAAACTTTCCTGCCTTAACACCTTTGTATGTTGAACCAAGAGCCTCGGCAGCATCTTCAATCAAATATATTCCATTACTTTCTGCTATGCTGATCAACTCGTCCATGAGTGGCATGTTTCCAAATAGCCCAACTGCTACCATCGCTTTTGTTCTCGGGGTAATACTTTTCCTCACCGATTCAGGATCAAGACACCAATGTACCCTGTCAATGTCACAAAACACAGGGGTTGCCCTCAAATATGTCACGCCTGCGCCGCTTGCAATCCAAGTACAATCGGGAAGAATAACTTCATCCCCCTCTGAAATTCCAAGGCCAGTCAGAAGTAAATGTATGGCAGTAGTACAGTTTGGTGTCATAATGGCATATTTTCGGTCATGGTATGCCGCAAATTCCTTTTGAAACTTCTCGCAATAATCGTAAGCGTTTTCGTACCACCCATTCCTCATCATTTGTTCTACAATGTTAATTTCATGTTCGGTAATCCATGGCCCTGCAAAAAAAATTTTTTCCATATTAACACCCTTTTTTTCTAATTTAGCGAGTATAGAATATAGTGCATTGAATATCGAATATTTGCACTATTTATCGTCCCACCAATTTCAGATTGAAGATGACTTGATGTTTCGGTGTGTTTACTCTAATTTGTAATTAATATCCCGGCTATCTTGCGGAATTCTGATTTCTTCGTTTACATCATACGTCCCAGAAGTAACATAAATAATGTTCATCGGCCCTTTAATACATTTATACCCATGCAATACACCCGCCGGAAAACAATAGACCTGCGCCGGCTGTTTTTCTCCGGCAAGAAACTCGATAAATTCCTTGTAAGTACTTGACTCTTCTCGCAAATCGAATAAAACAACTTTTATTAGACCGGATACAACATAATTCCATTGTGTTTGTATCTTGTGGGCATGCCAAGCCTTGACCACCCCTTGGCGGACAAGAGAATGACTTAGCTGGCCGAATCCTTCAGAAAAAATATCATCTTCGCTTCTTATCAATTCGCGAAAGAAACCGCGAGCATCTATATGGGTTTGGAGTATTTTAATTTTAACACCGTTAATCACAATTACCAAATCCTTTATGTTTCAATAATCAATGCAATCGGTATCTGAAATATTTTTAACTTCGTGCACAATTCTGGCAACATCACTCTCTCTCAGTTCCGGATACATTGGCAATGACAAAATCTCTGCAGACAATCTTTCTGTTTGAACAAGATTAGGTTTATTAATATATTTCCTGAATTTGTACACGGGCTGCATATGAACCGGAACCGGATAATGAACAGCGGCTGCGATTCCCTTATCGTGCAACACAGTCAAGAGTTTATCCCTAATCTTCGATCTCATGACATATAAATGGTAAACATGAAACGTGTTCTTTCTCTCAGAAGGAACAATACATCCAAATCCATTCAACCCGGCACTATAGAGGCTGGCCAATTTTTTGCGTATGTCGTTCTCTTTATCCAGATACTTCAATTTAACTCTAAGCACAGCGGCTTGAATCTCATCAAGCCGTGTATTCCATCCAAAAGACTCGCTTATATATCGTTTCTTCCAGCCGTATTCTCTCAACGATCTTGCCTTCTCAGCCAAACCGACATCGTCCGTCACAATCATTCCACCATCACCAAGGGCACCGAGGTTTTTAGTAGGATAGAAACTGAAGCATCCGATATCACCTATTGAACCACATTTCTTCCAGCCTCGGGTGCCCAGATAAGCCGCGCCATGAGCTTGAGCACAGTCTTCAATCACTCTCAGCCCATATTTATTAGCAACAACCATAATTGGATCCATTTCAGCTGGATGACCGTAAATATGAACTGGAATTATTGCTTTTGTCTTTGATGTTATTGCCTCCTCAATTCTATTAGGATCAATGTTAAAAGAGTCGCTTTCGACGTCAACAAAAACAGGTACACCACCACATAATTCAATTGCAGCTACAGTCGCTATTGCGGTATTTGATACAGTAATAACTTCATCACCAGCGGCAACACCACACGAAGCAAGCGCGAGGTGTAACGCTTCTGTTCCGCTTCCAACTCCAACCGCAAAAGAAGTACCGATATATTTTGCAAACTCCTCTTCAAATGCCATTACTTCATTTCCAAGAATATAATGGCCGCTTTCAAGCACCTTTTTAATAGCTTTGTCGATTTCTTCCCTGTGTGAAATATACTGGGCTTTTGGATTGGCACATAAAATCATGAATTTAAGTATCCTTATTTTTCATTTTCTAAAAGTTCATTCTACCCAACTTTTTAGTAGGCTAAAGTGTCTTAATCTCCGGCACATAAACTATCCACTTACCTCCCGACTCCATAAATTTTTTCTCTTTCGCCATAATTTCCTTTTCATGATTATAAGCAAAAAGAAGTGCATAATCAGGATAATTCTCTGTGAATTTTTCATAAGGTAAAACCGGAATATGTGCACCGGGACTAAATTTTCCCTGTTTAATAGGTGTGGTATCACAAATATACTCTATATGTTCTGTAGTGAAACCACAATAATTGATAATAGTTGTACTTTTAGAAGTAGCAGCATATCCGATAATCCGTCTACCTTCTTTTTTGATATCTTCAACAAGCGCTCTCAGTTTTTTTCTAGACATTTCACAATTATTTCTGAATTTTTCATATGTTTCAAGGCTGTCAAGTCCCAGAATTTTCTCTCTTTCAAGTTGTTCCCTTACACGCCTGGATACACTTTTTGTGCCCCGTCTGGCAATCATGTACCTCATGGATCCACCGTGCGTTTCCTGATGCTCAACATCAAAGACCTCCATTCCATACATATCAAAGAGGCATTGAATCGAAGAAACAGAAAACAAGAATACATGCTCGTCATAAATTTGATCGTAAGTTGTATTTTCAATCACATCCCCTATATAAGGGTCTTCAAAAATAATTACACCTCTCGGTTTAAGTAGTAACTTCATTCCTTCGATGATTGAATGCAAATAAGGAATATGGCACATTACGTTTGCCCCAAGGATTGCATCGGCCATTCCGTGTTCGTTTAAGACTCGTTGAGCAAGTTCCTTATCGAAAAATTCAGAAATAGTGTTAATCCCATTGCTTCTGGCAACATCGGCAACGTTTCCAGAAGGTTCAATACCAACATGGCGAACACCCGATTTGGCAAAATTTCGTAACATTATCCCATCATTGCTACCAATTTCAACGACAAAAGAATTACCGGAGGTTAGAAAACTATTTTTTACTTCCACAAAAAATTCATAGAAATGCTGCGTCATCGCCTTCGACGTTCCGGAAAAAAAGGCATATCTGTCATTGAACATCATTTCTCTGTCAGGCTGTTCGATAATCTGGAACATCCTGCATTTTGTGCAAAAGCCAGCACCTAATTCAAAAAAGTATTCCTTATCAAATTGATCTTTAGTCAGAAAACCATTTGCTATGGGCATCTCTCCGAACGAAATGGCCGGCCTGTAGGAATTGCCACAAATTCTGCATTTATAAAATTCTTTCATCTCTCTCCTTGTCTTTTGGTTGATTTGTTAAAGGATATCTTTCGTTGGTCCAAAACAATCTTGGACGTACGGCTGCAGGGGGCCACTCATGTATGTAATTTCTGCGAACACCATTTGGATCCATATCGTCGCGAATATTAAATGAAATCATATCCTTTTGCTGGAAATGTACTATTAACTCATCCGTGACCGCAACTTGAACAAAAATCTGCCCATCATTCATAAAATCGCAAGGAATATGGCATTTTGATAAGTATAAACCAGGCAAACATTTCCTTTTCTCTGGTGCTAAATCCATGCTGTCGTTACGGGAATGAAATATTATCTCACCTCTATGGTTAAAAAAACAAAAAGACCGATTTATGCTTTCCATTTCATACAATACCCAATAGCAAATCTCTATAATAATTTGGTCGCGCACATCAAAGTTCGTGCATACGTTCCCGTTTTCGTCCAAAACCCTCACTGACTTTATCCTAACATAATTATCGCCAGGGGCATTATGGAGATCGGGCCAGTAACGCTCTCCCTCCGATTTAAAGCCCATAGTCAAGTATTGAGAAACTACTTTTGACGGCGTCCCATCAAGCAACATTTCTCCGTTGTGCAGTAATATAGCCCTTGAACAAAGGCTTTGGATAGCACCCATGTTGTGACTAACAAACAACACTGTTCTTCCGCCTTCTGCAACATCTTTCATTTTTCCCAAACATTTTTTTTGAAACTCGGAGTCGCCAACCGCAAGTACCTCATCGACAACCAAAATGTCAGGATCAAGATAGGCTGCCACCGCAAAGGCAAGTCTGACATACATGCCACTAGAGTATCTTTTGACGGGTGTGTCTATAAACTTTTCGACACCTGAAAATTCTATAATCTCATCGAATTTACGTAAAATTTCAGATTTTGACATCCCCAGGATGGCCCCGTTCAGAAAAACATTTTCCCGCCCAGTCAGTTCGGGATGAAAACCAGTGCCAACCTCAAGCAACGAAGCTACCCTACCAAAACCCTTTATTGTACCCTTTGTGGGTGTCGTAACCCTCGATAAAATCTTGAGCAGCGTTGATTTACCCGCCCCATTACGCCCTATAATACCAATACGTTCGCCTTGATTTACCTCAAAGCTTACGTCCTTCAGTGCCCATATACAATTTTGAGCACTGTTGACTGAAAGATCATCAATCACTTTGGCATTGTTTTCTTCTGAAATATTGTTAAGCAAAACCGAAGATTTTAATTCCAAATTCAAATTAATCTTGCTGTTCGGATCTTCTTTCTTTCTTATCCGATTCCACCAGGATTGAATATCTCGAAAAAGATAGTGATGGCTTATGACGCCAAGACGGTATTGCTTTGAAAGATTGCTGACCTTGAGTACCTTGTTATTCATAAAACTTATACTGTATCCATAAAACTCTTTTCAATTCTGTTAAAAAGAAGAACCCCGAAAAAGATTGCCAGTATCGTTGTGAACCAACTCATTAAAAGGCAAATGGGGGTTACCGTCCCCACTCCGAGGAACATGTATCTAAATATTTCTATTATCGGGGCCATCGGGTTTAACATGTATAAAAACTGATATTTCAACGGGATGTTGGAGGTTGGATACACAACAGGTGATATGTACATCCAGATTTGTATTACAAAACCCATCGCAAAACTAAGATCTCGATATTTCGTTGTAAGCGATGAAACAAGAATTCCCAGGCCGAGACCAAGCAGAGCCATTTGAACAACTATGACCGGCAGGAAAAAGATAAGTTTTGAAGGTAATATTGATTCACCCTTAGCGATGAAAAAAAGATAAAAACACATGAATAGCATTAATTGAATAAAAAACTGCACCATGTTTACTATTACAACCGAAATGGGTACAATCAGCCTTGGAAAGTAGACTTTTCCGAAAATATTGGCATTCAACACGAATGTATTTGAAGTTGTTTTTAGGCATTCTGCGAAGTAATTCCACGTGACCATTCCGGCAAGATAGAAAAGAAAAGGCTGTATGCCGTCTGTTGGGATTCTCGCAATTTTTCCAAAAACGATCGTAAAAACAATTGTTGTAAACAAAGGCTGAATAATATACCATAACGGGCCCAGAATTGTCTGTTTGTAAAAAGCGCTGAAATCCCTTTTAACAAAAAGAAAAATTAAATCTTTGTAACGCCAGATGTCGCGAGCATTTATTTCAAACCACCCGGCTTTGGGTTGAATAATAAAATCCAAGTTTTCGTTATCTCTCAGTGAATTATTCATTATTACATAGAATATTAACTATTTATGAATCACGGTACTGTTTTTGATGGCTTCTTCAAGCAGTGAAGAAATATTCTCAATTTCTTGTTTTTCCGTGTTGACAATCAATTCCGGTCTATCGGGCTCCTCATAAGGCGAACTGATGCCGGTAAATTCTTTTATTTCCCCCCGAGAGGCTTTGCCATATAAACCATGCGGATCACGCTTCATGCAAACTCCCAGATCACATTTCACGTAAACTTCAAAAAAACTTCCATCAGGAAATAAAGATCGTGCAAAGTCCCTGTCTTTTTTTAATGGAGATATAAAAGCACATAAAACAATATTTCCATTTTCAAAAAATAGTTTTGCAGCCTCTCCAACGCGCCTAATATTTTCACTTCTATCGCTCTCAGAAAAACCTAAGTCTTTACACAGTCCATGCCTTACGTTATCTCCATCCAACAACACCGTTTGAAAATCAAACTCAAACAATTTCTTCTCAAGATGTCTGGCAATCGTTGATTTCCCAGAACCGGAATATCCTGTAAACCACATTACAGCAGCCTTGTGGCCATTCTTTTTTTCTCTTAATTCCCTTGGAATATTCAACCCATGCCATATTGTATTGGGAGATTTGTCCTGCATGAAATTTTTTATTATTTCTTTTTCAGCTAAACTATCCAACGACCTTGTAACGCCCCTGATAATGCCTGAAGCTACCGTATGATTTGTAAGCGGATCAATTAAAATAAAAATACCGGTTTTGTTATTTATCCTGTATGGATCAATGAATACAGGTAATGATGTATTTATTTCAATCCTTCCAAGTTCATTCAATAAAAAAGTATCTGCATGCTCTCTGTGAAGAGTGTTAACATCTATTTTATATAATATATTTGAAACAAAAGCTTTAACCTGCCTTGTAGTGTGTTTAAGAATATATGGTTTATTTGGTGAAAGAGGTTGTTCATCCATCCAAAAAATGGTTGCATCAAATCTATCTGTTAGCTGAGGAAGATTGTTTTTCCTGACTATCATATCTCCCCTGCTAACATCAATTTCATCTCCAAGCGTAAGGATAACCGATTGTGGAGCAAACGCCTCATTAAGTTCACCATCATAAGTAACGATAGATTTTACCGTCGACCTTTTGCCCGATGGCAAGACAACAACTTCTTCGCCAGGAGAAATTGTGCCGGATGCTATTCTGCCTGCAAAACCCCTGAAATCATGATTAGGGCGGCTGACATACTGAACGGGAAATCTGAAATCCACAAGATTTCTATTGGATGATCCGTGAATATTCTCAAGATAATGAAGAAGAGTGGCGCCATCATACCAAGGCATATTTATACTTTTGGTAACAACATTGTCTCCTTTTAACGCAGATACAGGTATATAAATAATATCATCAATGTTTAACTTCTGCGAAAAAGCATTATACTCTGAAACTATTTCGTTATATACATTTTCTGAATAGCCAACTAAATCCATTTTGTTAACTACAACAACTATATGGGGTATCTGGAAAAGCGAAATAATAAACCCGTGGCGTTTAGACTGACTTAATACACCATTCTTCGCATCAATCAGGATTACCGCACAATCTGCATTCGAAATTCCAGTAACCATATTTCTTGTATATTGAATATGGCCTGGCGTATCAGCGATAATAAATTTTCTCTTTGATGTTTCAAAATACCTGTAAGCAACATCAATAGTGATTCCTTGTTCCCTCTCGGCAGAAAGACCGTCAAGCAGCATAGAAAGATCAACTTCACTAAAGCCTTTTCTCTTTGAAGTATTCACAATTGCCTCGTATTGGTCTTCGTAAATTGATTTAGTTTCAAAAAGGAGTCGACCTATCAGGGTGGATTTGCCGTCATCCACACTTCCGGTGGTCGTAAATCGAAGAAGAGTTTTTTCATTGTATTCCATCAAAAATACCCCTCTTTTTTCTTTTGTTCCATCGACGAATCGCTCGTTAGATCAATTACGCGATTTTCGCGTTCCGATTTCGTGGCCATTCTGACTTCACTGATTATTCCATCGATATCTATAGCTGAAGAAGCTATAGCTCCGGTGCACGGAATACAACCAAGACTCCTAAAACGACACATAACTGTCTCAACTTTTGTCTTATATTCACTCATCGTTGAATCATCAACAAACGAAACCGACGACATAGGAATGAGAATTCCGTCTCTTCTTATAACATCGCGCTTCATTGCAAAATAAATCGGAACAACCGGTATTCTTTCAAGTTTAATATACTGCCATATATCGTGCTCGGTCCAATTGCTTAGTGGGAAAACACGAACCGACTCCTCCTCATTAATTCTTGTGTTATAAAGCTCCCATATTTCAGGACGTTGATTTTTAGGATCCCATTGCCCAAATTTATCTCGTAAAGAAAATACCCTTTCTTTTGCTCTGGATTTTTCTTCTTCTCTCCTTGCTCCACCAAAAGCCGCATCAAAGTCATACTTCTTTAACGCCTTTAATAAGGCCCCAGTTTTAAGATAACTGCAACATTTATCAACTCCAAATTTTAAAGGATGGCATCCCTTGGATATCCATTCTTCGTCTCTTTCTATAATAAGTTTCGCATTGATTGATTTACAAAATATATCGCGAAACTCATACATCTCAGGGAATTTGTAGCCAGTGTCAACATGCATAAGAGGAAAGGGAAACTTACCTGGATAAAATGCTTTCTGGGCTAATCTAACCATAACACTTGAGTCTTTTCCGGCCGAATAAAGCATTACAGGGTTCTTAAACTCAGCTACAACTTCACGAATAATATGTATAGATTCTGATTCAAGCTGTTTTAGATAAGTGAGGCTATAAGAGTTCATATTAGCTGATCTCTCCTGTTATATAAGCACGTGTTCTATCATCGCATGGTGAATTAAAAAATTGTTGAGCTGTGCCGTGTTCTACAAGTTCACCAAAATAAAGAAAAATTACATAGTCTGCAATTCTTTTCGCCTGTCTTAGGATATGAGTTACAACGATAATAGTATAATTTTTCTTAAGCAATCTAAATTGTTTTTCAATTAGTTGGGCAGAGATAGGATCTAGCGCGGATGTGGGCTCATCGGCAAGGATAACTTCAGGCTCAACCGCTAGAGCTCTTGCAAGAGCCAATCTTTGTTGTTGTCCTATAGATAGCCGTGAAGCGGGGGAGTTCAATCTATCCTTAACTTCATCCCAAAGTCCTGCGAGACGTAAATAACATTCGACTAATAAATCCATTTCGCCATTTTTTTTATTGATATCAGCTAAAAAAAAGTTTTCTTCAGATGATTCAAGCATAGAGATATTTTTTTCTACATCAGATATCTGTTTAAGAATTTGAGATTTGTTAAGCTTATGAATCTTAGGTCCAAAAGCAATATTATCGTATATTGACATAGGCAACGGGTAAGGTCTTTGAGATAAAAAACCAACCTTTTTTCTCAAGTCAAGCAAATCTGTTTCATTGTCGTATATATTTGAACCATCTATCAGAACATCGCCGGTCACTTTAACTTCCTCATTGAGCTCAAGGAGTCTGTTCAGGCTTTTGAGAAGCGTTGTTTTACCGCAACCAGAAGGTCCCATTATTACAGTAATTTGGCTATCCGGAATATCAACCGTCACATTTTGAAGAATCTTTTGGTTACCGTATAAAGTTGTAAGATTTCGTAAGCTTATGTGTGGCATTCTAAATACCTACCTTACAATATGTTTTGAAAACCTTTTGCTAAACAACCTTGAAACAATACTGACGACAAGAACAATTAACAGCAATATTAGGGCTGAAACATATGCCCGTTCCTGCACTTCCGGTACTGCTGTCGCTATCTGAAAAAACACCGCAAGCGGAAGAGATGCGACAGGATCAAAGATAGATCTGGGCAGATAGTCTGTATACCCCGCAGTAAAAAGAATTGAAGCCGCATCTCCAATGCCTCTTCCAAATGCCAGTAAAACAGCAGTAACAATACCCGGCAATGACTGCCTAAGTATCACACCGAATATTGTTTCTATCTTGGTTGCACCAAGAGAGTAAGAAACCTCTTTAAGCTCTAAAGGTATTGTACTTATAACTTCCTCCATTGACCTGACCATTATTGGAAGCATCAACAGAGTTAGAACCATTATTCCACCCAGCAATGATGCCCTTAGCCCAAAATACATCATTATAACAAAACCGAACGCTCCGAAGACAATTGAAGGTGTACCCCATAAGATATCAAGAACTAATCTTGTACATTTTCCAATACGTCTACTTGTATATTCCTTTTGCAGTCCTAATGCAATTGGTAAGCTTAACAAAATAGACAATATGGATGCACCAAAAGCAAGGTAAATGGAACCCACAATCGCATTCGCAATTCCACCTTCTTTACCTAAATAATATCCACCTTTCGGCGTCTCGATTATCATCTTCAGGCTCAATGCAGGAAAACCCTTTAGTATTATTACTAATATAATACCTGCAAGCACAGCCATTACAAGCACAAGAGAGATTATCATAATGACTTTAACAATCGATTCTTCGATTTTTCTTGCTTTCAATTATCTTGCTCGTTTTTGTATTTTTGAAAGTGTGTAGTTAGCTGCCAAACTAAAAATACCAATGACAAGCATTAATATGAGAGCTGCAAACAATAAAGCTGAATCATAAAGAGGTATTGACATCATTTCACCATAATTATTGGCAATAAGTGCTGGCAATGGGTACGCAGGATCGAATATTGATGACGGTATTTTTGCAACATTACCGATAACCATAAGTACGGCGATAGTTTCTCCGAAAGCACGTGCAAATCCAAGCACAATTGCAGCTGCAATTCCATTAAGCGAACTCTTCATCAAAACATGCTTAACAGTTTCCCATCTTGTAGCTCCTAGGGCAAGCGAACTTTCTCTTGCTTCAATGGGCATAGTTTGAAGCACTTCTATTGATATCGAGATAATTACAGGTGATACCATGATCGCAAGAATAATGCTCCCTGCCAACAAACTATATCCTGTTGTTTGGTGGCCAAACATATGGCCAATGTTACGTACAAATGGTACCACTACTATCACACCCCAAAGCCCATATACAACTGAAGGGATGCCTGCCAAAATATCAACCACAAGTCGAACAAAACCTCTTACATTTTTATGTGCATACTCTGAAATATAAATTGAACTTAACAAACAAAATGGTATCGACAATATCATCGCAATGGCTGTAACTTCCAAAGTACCCAATATGAAAGGTAAAAAACCAAACTCGCCCCTAAGAGGGTGCCAAGCCACCGAAGTAAGAAGATGCGGAATTGATTTTGCATCAAGAATAGGTTTTGCCTTCACAAAAAGTACTGCAACCATTACAAACGCAATAACATTAACCAATATTACTGCCGAACGTATCGACAGCGTAGAAGTTACATCTTTAATTCTTCTTATAATCATATTTTCAACTGAAAAATGAGTGCATTCAATAGAGGGCTTTTATTTTTCTATCTTTGCAATCGATGTTTTTATTTGCTGATTGCTTAGCTTGATATAACCAACTTCCTCAACAAATTTCTGTCCATCGGTCAATATCCATCGAACAAATGATTTTCCTGGTTCTTTGAAGTATTCCTTTGTTACAATATATAAGTTTCTTGCCGGTGGTGAAGGGTAAACGCCGGACATAACTGCCTTAATAGCTTTATCTTTAGTCCTGATATCTTCCTCCGGATCAACTCTCCCATTATCGTTGACATCTACAGGAACTACTTGAATCCCCTCGACAGGTAAACCTGTTTTTGTGTCAAATGCATAATTTAAATTGTTATACCCTATCCCTGCAATATCTTTTTTAATTGCGTCGGCAATTCCAGGATCACCATAAACACCTATACCTTTAAGATCTTCCTGCTTTTTTCCTCCTAAATAATTAGCCCAAGTTTCTGCAGCTCCACAGGAATCAGATCTTGTATAAACCTGAACCTTATTGTTTGAATTAGTATTTGCCAACGTTCCCCAAGTTATGGCACGACCATTTATCCATAGATCAATGAAAACATTTTTTTTGATACCCTTTACATCGATTATTTTATTAAGAGCAGGGTTATTTTTATTAATTGTTGGAAAAACTGCATCTTTAACAACAGAAACAAAAATTGCCCCTTGTCTCGTTTCCTCCTGGTTGATATCCCTCGAAACCATACCCATATCAGTAAGGCCTGCAAGAACATCTGCTATGCCTTTGCCGGCACCACCAGCGGATATATCAATTCTCACATTCGGATTAATTTTTTTATATTCTTCCCCCCATCTTACCATCATAGGATAGAGCGCCCAGGCGCCTGAAATTCTAATTGTACCTTTTTGATTGTCTTTTTCTATCTGGGTATTACCATTAGACGGGCTTAAAGATTTTTTATCACAACCAGCAACAGCTACAAATAATAGCAAAACAAAAATCATGCAAGACAAGCGCACACAATTTAACAAATCAACACCTCCATGTTAAAGCTAAATCACACAAATAAAGATTTTATTCTTTATGTAATTACAAAAAATGTAACAATCAATCCATCCTTATCATGCAGCGGATCGCCTCGCCTCTCTGCATTGCATCTATTGCCATGTTAATATCGTCCAGCCCGAACCTGTGGCTGATCATCTCTTTCAAACCAAGTTTTCCCTTTCTGTAAAGCTTAATGTAATTGGGAATATCGATGGAAGGATTGCTCTCGCCGCCATGAGAACCGCTGATGGTCTTTTCAAAATGCAAAGGAAGTGAATAGATATTGATATTGTCTCCCTTTTTCGGAACACCTACGAGCACGGTTCTTCCTGTTGTCGAAGTCACTTCATAGGCCATCTCAATAACCTTTGTATTACCGGTGTTATCAACTGCAGCATCTACGCCTTTTTTACCTGTAATGTTAAATATTTCTTCTCGTACATCAATTCCGGAAGAATTGTCGATTGTATGTGTTGCCCCAAACACCTTTGCTATTTCGAGTTTTTTATTAAACTTATCAATTGCAATGATTGGATATGCCGAAACCATTGCAGCGCCCTGTATGATATTAAGCCCCACTCCACCGGCACCGAACACTGCTATTGACTCGCCGATTTTCAGCTTTGCGTTGTTGTTCACGACACCAAGACCCGTTGTAACTGCGCAACCCATAAGGGCAGCTATTTCAAACTCCACATCATCAGGCACTGGCGTCAGCCTGTTCTCGGATATCACAGCCTGTTCGTTAAATGTTGTAATCCATCCGGCATTGACAGCTTTATCTTCCCATTTATATTTCGGAACAGACGATTCAATGCCAAATCCCTTTCTCCAGTGCATTACCACTCGGTCGCCTTTTTTGACCCGGGATACCCCCGGCCCTGTATTCTCTACCACACCCCCGCCTTCATGGCCGAGCAGATGCGGCAGAAAATTATCCGGCCCTTTAACCCCGTTAATCTCCCCAATCTGTGAACCACATATACCGCTGCATACAATTCTAACAAGCACCTGGCCATATTCCAATTTCTCCGGTAATTGAATATCCGCTACGACCAATGGTTTCTTTTGTTCTACGAGTATGGCTGCTTTCATATATTTACACCATCCTATTCAAAGTATATAAACTCATAATCGCCTCTGTATCCGAATTCGTTGAACATCCATATCCATTCCTGAGGCTTGAAAAAGCATTCGCCCGTCAGAACCCAGCATTGGAGGTTAAACAACTCATCCTCATTTCTATAGCCCTCTACCTCTACAAACTTATTCTTTCCAACCCTTTCAATTTCCTGTAGCGCCGCTTTTACCTCGTAAACGTGAAGATTATGAATAGTATTGATGGAAATAACAAGATCAAACTCGTTGTCGCCATAGGGGTATGGATCCTGAGCCTTATATGCAAAGAGCCGGTCTTTTATCTCCTCTTTTGCATTCTCTATGGCATATTCGGAAATATCAAATCCCGTAACCTTCGATTCAGGCAGTAGTTTTGTAAATTCGTACAGAAGAAAACCCTTTCCGCATCCTACATCAAGAATCTTTGCGTCAGAAGGCAGGTTATATATTTCTATCAGCCTCCGTGCAACAGCCTCCCACCTTCCGTCGTATCTGAAACCACCGTATCCGTGTCTTCTATCTCCATCCCAATAATCCTTGTCGTACCCTTTTGCAATCTTCATGCACTCAACCTTATCGTCGGTCATCCGTCCGATATAGTCTCTTTGGGTCTTCTTGTGCAGCATCGTTATTACATTCAATAATCTGCCCATAAATCAAGCCTCCTCATATAGTTTAACTGTCTAAAATTTCATACTTTATAAGAATGAACAATGAATTTTCTGCAAGACCAGCCATATTCACCACAATCAGTAAAATTGACGTCGTAATCCTTTATCGCCTCTGACCATGCACGCCGTTCGCCGAATTCAGGTGACGCTCGGTTACAATTGTAATCATCGAAAAACATGGCTGTGCCCTCTTGTATCATCTTGTTAAGAAAAAGATAATCGAGCACTTCCTTTGCCGATTGATAGTAATCACAATCTACATGAACCATAGAAAACTTGGTGCCGTCAGGAATAATTAAAAGAGTATCTTTAAACCAGCCGCTGTAAATAACTATTCTTTCTTCATCAAGGTAGTTTTTGCATAGTTCTTTGAGTTCTGTAGCGGAAAGTTCATTGCATACACCCTTACCCCATATGCTCGATTTTACATGCACAGAGTTACCGTCTACCGCAGATTCAACTTCGGGGAGTCCCTGAAAGCTGTCAAATAGATGTAATTTTTTTGGTCCATTATTGAATTTGTCGAACCTCGCCATAGCGGAAGCGATAACGGATGCCGTTCTCCCCGAAGCAGTCCCGAATTCGGCGATATCACCCGCAACATCGGCCTCGCAAGCGTATTGTACGCCGCAGGTAAGCTTTATTTTTATTTCAATTTCCGATTCAACAGGTATTTTTATTCCTTTTCGAAATCTTACATTAAATGGCATCATTGCGGTTCGCAGACCCATAGCCAGAGGCCTGAGAAAAGGGGGAAGCTTTTGAACCTTTTGTTTATAGTTCCAAGGTGTCGGCATCTATTGCTCCTTATTTCTATGGCTTGTGTATATATTCAATTGGGCACTGAGCGATCTCGCTCCAGCCATTTTCAACCCAGTCAACCACTTCAGACAATCCTTCTTCCATAGTTATTATTGGAGCCCAGCCCAATTCTTTACGTGCAAGTGTCGAATCAATCACATAAGCCGCATCCTGCCCCGGTCTCTCTTCAACCACGGTTGTTGCATCCTCGAACCTTTTCCCCATTCTGTCACATATCAGCCTTACAACATCCTTTACTGCAATGCCCTTATCCGGCGATAGATGATAGATCTGACCCTGTTTACCGTTGTTAAGCACTGCAAACTCTCCACGCGATATATCCCTGATGTGAATATAGGATTTCACGGCCACTCCACCGCCGTGCAATTCAATCTTTTTTCCGAGTTTTATGTATATAACGGACCGTGGAATAATCTTGAATAGCTGTTGCCCTGCTCCGTATACATTTGTTGAACGGACCATAACGAGAGGAAAATCGAATTGCTTCACGAATGTAAACAAAAGAAGGTCTGCTGCCGCCTTGGATGCCGCATATGGTGTGCTCGGATTCAGCGGGGCATCTTCGTATACATTACCGACACATGTGCCATAAACCTCCGGGGAAGATATATGCATGTAACGTTTTAAAAAAGATTGTTTTCTCAAGAAGTTGATCAACATTGACAATGCCACAGCATTTGTCTGAAACCAGTGTTCGGGATGCTCCCAGCTCGGCGCAACCTCACTCTGGGCAGCAAAGTTTACTATAAACTCAGGCTTCTCAGCCTCGATCAGTGCAATAAGTTCACCCATATTGAGGTTCATATCCAGTTGATAATACTTGTAATTCGATATATTATTGTGCGATTTATACTTCAGAAACAGTGAAGAACGTTCCGGTGAGCGGCTCGCACCTATAACCTTATTCGCAGGGTTATCAAGCAATAAATCAACAAAATCCTGACCCGAGAATGCGTTTGCACCAATAACAAGATATTTTGACAATTTAGCCCTCCTTGATTTAATTAACGTTTATCCTATTCAACAATGCCTCTGCCTTTTTTAGCTGAATCGCCTTCTGTTTTTCCAAATCAAAACCATCATTTGCAAAGCGTCGTCTTTCGCCTCCTACTTGGAGAAAATCATTTAAAATAATGCAACACCACTTAATTTGATAAGCAGGAAACAACGACAATATTCGAAGCCGGTGTCTTTCCTGCTCCGGGAGACCTTTAACCACTTTTTCGGTAAAGATATCAAAAAACTCATAAGGGACAGGGATTTTAGGCTGGCAGAAAAAATCACAAACAGTTTTGGCGGGATCATCCCATCCTGCGTACTCAAAATCTATAAATTTTATTTTTTCTCCGTTTGTGACTATAGCATTGTGAAATCCGAAATCGGATGGGGAAATGCATCTATTTGTAGGGGCCAGAGGATCATCTATTTTAATTCCGATTGATTTAATCTCTTTTATTATTTTTTCCTGTACTTCTTTCCAGGCCAAGAGAAGCTTTTGCTTCACAAATTCATTCGCCTGACGGTCAGTTTCCGAAAACGGATTAACACTAATAAGCCTTAAAACCCTTCTTTCAATCATATTCATGTGATCCGATAGACTGAAACAAGCTTCGGATCCGGCATTCAAATCGTAAGCTGAATTTTTCGACTTATTCAACTCAATAAAAAAATCAAGAGCCTGCAACACGTGTTTAAGTTTTATCTCACCGGGCTTAAGGCTATACCCATCTACCCATTCATAAATGGCAATCCCATTCGCCCTGTCACACCCTAAGGGCTCAGGTATGGCCCTTATACCGACCAGCCAGGCAAATTTCATAAAGAAAAATTCCGCTCCAAGTCGATCCCTCGGATCGGATGGATGACTAAAGTAAGCCTTAAGAAGGGCTTTTTTTTCTTTGCATTCAATCTTATAAACACGATTATTTGCCCCTCCGTCAACGGGGTGCATTGCTACCACCTCGCCTATGCCAGCATTGAGCGCAAGCATGGAAGCAGCCTCAAACAACATGCTATCTTTATTGCTTTGTGGATTCAAAAAAACATGTCCTGAATCTCCTGCCATGATTTACCACGCAGAAGTTCAACCTGTTGGTACTGTCCGTTCGGATCGAAAAGCACCTTTTTTGTATTAACAGGGAAGTCAGGCTCATTGAGAAATTCCGGAAGATCATCTATAAAATAATCACAGCCTATCTTCTCAATCCTTTTAAGCTTCTCTAATTTTGTAAGTTCAAAAAAGGCATTTCCGTCCGGAATCATCCTGCCATTGCCCGTTACACGGTGCTGCTTAAGCCATGCAAGTGCAGATTCGTGAAGGTCATACTGTTCACCGAGAAAAGGATAGCGGGTTCTGTGGCTTATTATAAATACAGAATCACCTCTATCCCGACATCTTGAAAAGAAATCAAAAACCCCGGGAAAGGGGCTTGCATCTACCATTCGCGGCCCGTAAACATATCCCTGCATTTCTGTCCATATATCCTCTTTGCCCGATTGCCTAAGATAGTCTCTGACACTGCCTTTGCTGACATGCAAATCGGGCGGGATAAGAGATTTTTCCAGCGCAACACCGTAAAATATCCCGTCATAGCACACAATTGTATTATCGAAATCAACACCGATAATCATCCTGGATTTCCTTTTATCCTTGCATTCAAATATCTGCCGACCTTCCACGGTATGCGTTCATCACCTCTTCCGCAATCCCGTTATCGGTTAGATTGTAATGGCACCTCGCATATTCCTGCTTGCCCGCCTCCTTAAAAAAAGCATCACCCGTTGCCATACACAAAAGGGTAGCCTTCTTGGTCGGATACTTTACCAGCCATTCGGCAATGCTGCTTCCAAAACCTCCAAGAAAACCATGTTCCTCAATGGTAACAACAAAATCAAACTCTGAAAATGCTCTTGTAAGCAATTCCCTATCAAGCGGTTTTACCGTATGAAAGCTGACCACTTCCGCGGCAACACCTTTCTCGAGAAGTTTATCGGCAGCCCCAATTGCAACAGGCAACATGTTTCCCGTACTCATAAGGCATACATCTGCCCCCTGCCTCACTACAATGCCCTTGCCGATCGAAAAGTCAGGAATTTCCTTGTGCACGAGCGGTTCACCCTTTTTTCCGAGACGCATATATACCGGGCCATCGTGCTGTAGAGAAGCTCTTAGTGCCGCCCTTACCTCATGACTGTCCGCCGGGCATATAACAGTCATATTAGGCAATATCCTCAGGAGAGCAATATCATCACACGAATGATGCGTTGCTCCAAGCTCGGCATACGAAAGGCCGCTTCCTATTCCGACAATAATCACAGGCAGATTGTGGAAGCAAACATCAACTTTAATCTGTTCGAAACAACGTGCAGTGGTGAAAGGAGTAATTGTATATGTAATCGGGCGCATCCCGCACAGGGCCATACCTGATGCCATACTCATCATATTCGCTTCGGCAACTCCACAATTAAAGAACCTCTCGGGATAACGACCCTTGTAATCGTCAAACAAACGATTGCCGATGTCGCCGGACAACAGGACAATACGATCATTATTTGAAGCAAGGGTTGTCAGTTCATTGGCAAATGCATTTCTCATATCAGTTCAAGCTCCTTTAACGCTTTATCGACTTCTTCCTTATTCGGGATACGGTAATGCCAGTTGTTGTCATCCTCCATAAAAGAGATGCCCTTGCCCTTTATGGTGTTTGCTATAACCGCAACGGGTTTGCCAGTACCATCGGGAATATTCCGAAGCAGGTTAACCAGTTCCGCCATATTGTGGCCGTCAATCTCATATGCGCTCCAACCGAAAGATTCCCATTTTTCCCTGAGGGGGACAAGCGCCATCACTTCGTTGCTTCTTCCAGTGGCCTGCCATTTATTATAATCCACAATTGCAACAACATTTTCCAGCTTTTGTGCCGGTGCAAACATGGCAGCCTCCCACGTAGATCCCTCATTGCATTCGCCGTCACTTATCGTTACGAACACGCGATAAGACTTCTTCTGGATTCTTCCCGCAATAGCCATGCCAATACCCAAAGACAATCCGTGGCCAAGTGAGCCTGTTGCGACTTCCAAGCCTGGAACTCCCTCCGGTATCGGATGCTCTGCAAGACAACCACCTTCGCAGGCATATTCTCCCAACAATTCCCTCGGAAAAAACCCCTTAAACGCAAGTACGGCATACAGGGCGCTTGCAGCATGGCCTTTACTCAGGATAAACCTGTCTCTTTCACTCTGGAAAGGATTACTCGGATCTATCTTGAGGGCCCCCCAATATGCAGCAACAAGGATATCCACACATGAAAGCGCAGATCCGAGGTGCGCTGCGCCTGTCTTGTGGGACATCATGACAAGCTCCCCACGTATCTGACGTGAAATCTTTTCAAATTCATCAATGCTCATTTTCTCTTTCCTCAAAGTTCATTTCATACTTATAGACTGCATTGTTTTTATATTGTAATAGCGTATACCGTTAAGAGGATCCGGAATAAGACCTTCATCAAATGCCTTTTTCAGGTCAAGTATTGCATCTTCTATTGTACGTTCCGGCACATATCCTAACTCTTCCTTGACCTTCTTGGATGACACCTGATAAGACCTATTATCATCCGTGGGTGTTGTTTTGACAGGAATTGACGGATCGATAACCTTTTTGACCATCTCTGCTATCTCTTTT
The DNA here is from genome assembly GCA_017998095.1 of Prolixibacteraceae bacterium. Next base: position 48,327 of record JAGODU010000004.1, read on the forward strand.
ACTTTATAGTTCTCATATCCCACATTAAATATCTTTCTGTGTATCTTTTCTCTTGGCTGCTCAAGAAGAAAAATATAAAAGTCGGCCATATCTTCGATGTGAAGATTGGGTCGCATTTGATCGCCTCCAAATACTGTAATTTCACCTTTGTTAACGGCATGGTTTGTAAGTATATTAACGGTAAGATCAAGTCTAAGGCGCGGCGAATAACCGCAAACAGTTGAAGGTCTTATTATGGAAACAATAAATTCGTCCTTAACCTCTCTAAGAATTACCTCTTCACAAAGGGCTTTATACTTCGAATAGTCTGTGAGCGGCTCAAGCGGAAGGTCTTCGGTCACATCGGGAACATCTTTAACACCGTAAACGCTTGAACTTGAAGCATAAACGAATTTTTTTACGCCTGATTTCTTAGCTACATCCACAAGACTGACGAATGCATCATAATTGATCGATTTGCCGAGTTCCGGATCAAGTTCGTAACTCGGATCATTAGAGATGCATGCAAGATGGATTACCGTATCATACCCGGGCATCTCTTTCTCTATGAGTCCCCTATCTCTGATATCCCCCTTTACCAAAATCAGGTTAGGATTACCTTTTACACTGTCAAGCACATCATCTCCATAAATAAAAAGATCGAGCACTTTAACCTGATAGCCTTTTTTGATCAGTTTCGGCACAAGCACCGAACCCACATAGCCTCCGCCACCCGTAACAAAGATTTTCTTTGATTTATCCATAATTTCTTACCCCTCTGATTTATTTTACTTACTATCAATTATCACATCAAGTATCCAGTGGCATATATACTGATGAACAACTTCTACCGGGCCGTATTTGCCGGATGGTACATAAAAATTGTATAAACCCATATTGCGCAAAGGGTTGTTTTTTTCAAAACCGGACAGCGTTATAACGGTACACCCCTTATCAATAGCTGCATTGACACCGTTAATAATGTTTTCAGACCGTCCCGAGCTGCTGATCGCTATCATGGCATCCCCCTCTTTCGCATAAAACTCTACCGGCTTTTCAAATATATGCTCATATCCATAGTCATTGCCGATACAAGTAAGCAGTGGTCCGTCATTGAAAGCTATTGCCGGAATACCTCCGTTTTTCCAGAAATCAATTGCCATGTGACTCGATATTGCTGCACTTCCCCCGTTGCCGATAAACATCACTTTTCCGCCAATGAGGGCTTGCTGCCTGATAACATTACACACGGCCTCAATGCCATCAAAGATGTCTTTTATTTCGCCCCTGTTGTCTGAAACGATTATTGCATTAATAAGTTCTATAAAGTTTTTTTTGTGATCCATGACAAGTGATTTCATATATATCCCTTATACAATCAATTTTATTAATTCCAGACTTCGGGCTTGCAAGCTTAAAGGCTTTCCGGCGTTTGGCTGTTTGGTTGCTTGTTATTGTCAATTAAGTATTGCATGAATAAATTCAAGCAATTCATGTTTTTCAACCGGCTTTTTGTTTCCCACAATTTGAACCGCCAGGGCGCCCACGGCATTTCCGACAAAAGAAACAAGATCTAAAGGCATTCCCTGAGCAAAACAGGGCGCTGTAAAAGCAAAAAAGGCATCACCAGCGCCTATAGTGTCAATAACCTTTGTTGAAAAAATAGGGGTAAGGTTGATGTCACCATTTTTATCTATCCCTATAGAACCGCTTTTGCCCAGTGTTATAATCAGATAGTCGCTGTCGACCGCCTTCGAAACATCCTTTGCAACAGCCTCTATATCGGAAAATTTATCCTGCGTGGCAAGTCTCGCCTCGGTTTCATCCAGACAGACAAAATTGGGTCCACGGTACTTGGTTATCATGTTATATCCGGTATTGGCAGCGTTAGTCTGTGTATTAACCGCAAATATCTTTGATTTGTTCTCAATTACTTTAATAATACTGTCGGTAATAAAACCATGGCCGAAATCCGAAACAAGCACAAGATCATATTTAGGTAATTCGGATGTCAGATAGTTTATAACATCCGTTTCGCATTCACCGTTAATGTAATTTTCGTTAAGATAATTTATCTCGAATAACTTCTGGTTGAGATATTGGTTTATATAGCGTCTCTTGACAACCGTGGGGCTGTCATCGCGGTAAAAAAACTTCGGCTTTACGTTGGGTTTGAGGTTGCTGCGAATAAAATCCTCTCTTGAATCCTCTTTGCCGAGCATGGAAACAATGCGCACTTCTTTGCAGAGGCCGGCAACGTGATTTGCAATGATAAATGCCGCGCCTGCAAAGATTTCATGTGTTATGTATTTGTTAACTATAATCGGGTTTTTTGAAGATTTTCCCATGGAGGAACAATAATAATATTCGTCAATTATACCATCTCCTATGAGAAGAACCTTCATATCCTTCAGACTGTCCATGTTTGCAGCAATTTCGCCAAAACTGTACTTTGCTGAAAATCTTTTTAGAAAGCCCTTTGTATCATCTGGGTATATATCAATAAAATTGTTTATTAGATTGGAAGAGCTGAATGAAAATCCCTTTGTTTCGTAAATTTTACTTTTTCCGAAATAGAATTCCTTTTCCTCTTCGTATAGCTTTTTATGTATCTTACGGTCACGTTCCTTATACGCCTGGCCTTTTGCAAATATATTCGGTTTTATCCTTTTTACACACTCAAAAGGCACTGTATCCTCAACAATGCTTACATAATCTACCTGCTCAAGAGAGGCAACATTTTCCGCCCTGAATTCCTCAGGGAAAATAGGTCGTCCCGGCCCCCTTCTTACATCACTATCCCTTATTACTGTAATAATAAGCATATCACCCTGGCTTTTTGCATCGTTGAGATGTTTTATTATTCCAGGATGGACAAGGTCAAAAATCCCGTGGCTCTGCACCACTGTTTTGCCCTTCTTTTTAAGACTTGCAACCTTCCCGATCAGATCATCCAATAGTATAATCTTGCTGTTAATGTTTGCCTCCGTGTTATCCTGTTTTATTGTCTATTTAAAATATTTGTTCAGAAGTTCCGTTGAAGAAAAAACTATTTCATGCGTAAATCCAATTTTTGCACCAATTTCTTTTAAAACCTCATATTCCTTTTGGATCTTCCCGGTTTTATCCTCAAGATTTTCAAATTCCTGGCCTTTAACATATATGTCAGGTCTTAAAACCCTTATTGTTTCTTCTGCGGTAGGCCACTTATTAATTGCAACATAATTTACGCAAGATAGCGCAGCTATGGATTCGGCACGAAGATTTTGATCAAAAACCGGTCTTCCCGGACCCTTGTCAACGTAAACGTCTGGGGTTAAAGTGACAATAAGCGCATCCCCCATTTTCTTGGCTGCCTGAAAATATTTTATATGACCCGGATGCATGAGGTCAAAACATCCGTGGCATAATACAATTTTCTTGCCTCTTAATTTAAGATTTTGAACCCTTTTTGTAAGCTTATCAAAATCAATAAACTTCATAATCAACCCCTCTCCGCTTCCACGTCAGCTATGGCAGTCCACAATGCCGGTACGGTATCGGCATGCCTTGCTTTAACGTAATAGCTGCTGCCTCCGCCGGCAATTGACCTGGCAAGCATTGTTTTCCATGGTCTGTAATAATAGAAAGCATTGTCCCTTGAAGGCTCTTTCTGGATATTTTCAGGTAAATCATGCAGATCACAAACCAATGTTGTAAAATGTTTTATGGATTTGCCGCTTTGATGAGCGACGTTTCTTGCCATGCTGAGCGCCTTCAAAAACACCTCCGGGGCCATTACTGCGCTCCCGAAATTCATTATTGCACCACCTTCAAGATTTGACACAACTCCGGCAAATTTCAAAAAATCTATATATGATACAGCTCCTGCAGCGGCGCCATCATAATTCGGATGTTCATTTATAATATCGTAGCCTATACCGACATGAACTGTTGCAGGAATATTCAGGCGATATGCTTCGGCAAAAACGCTTATGTTCTTATAAGGAAAATTTCCTCCCAGTATTGCCTCTCCGATAGCCGCCCCCATCCCTTTATTTCCTTTTTTATACGCTTCATTAACTATATCATTAATTTTTCCCGTCTCGTTCCACAGGCCGAACTGACCCTCTTCAAGGTAACGTGCAACGCTCTCGGTTGTGGCACCGATTAAAGATAATTCGTAATCGTGTATGATTCCGGCGCCATTCGCAGCAATGCATTTTATATAACCTCTTTGCATCAAATCAATAATATATTTCTGCACCCCGGACCGTATTACATGACCCCCCATCATCATTATAACAGCGCTGCCTGATGTCTTGGCATTTACTATTTTGTTCGCAACGTGCCCTATACTTTCAGGATAACGTTCAACTCTAACAAGGTTTTTGATTACATCCAAATCAATATCATGCTTTCTTTCGCTTAGGGGTTTGATCTTTAATTTATTTCTTTCAAACAACAAAGTCTCTCTTCCTTTCACAGTTCGGAGGTTTCAATCACATACCGCAAAACATCCTGCCAACTATCAGCGGTATAATCTGTAAAATCAGATATCGTTAACACCCTATCAGGATTAAATAAAATAGTTTTGCAACCTGCGTTCCTTCCGGTCTTCATGTCTACTTCTCTATCGCCAATCATAAAAGAACGTGATATGTCTATGCCAAATTTTTTAACAGCATTAAAAATCATCTCCGGCGATGGCTTTCTGCATGTACAATTCTCTTCCGGACCATGGATACAATAATAGTATGCATCAAGGGATACCCCATCATTATGAAGTATTGACGATACTCTATGGTGAACACTATTTGCCTCCTCCATCGTTATCAATCCTCTTCCAATTCCGGACTGGTTGCTTATGAGAATCAACAAAAAACCTTTTTTTTGAAAAGTTGACAATACTTCTTTAACATCAGAAAAAAAACGTACTTGTTCTGGATACTTCGGATAATTAACATCCTCAATTATCGTTCCATCCCTATCAAGAAATATTGCCGGTTTACCGCACTCGTGATATTCGCTTGCCATGAGCTATTTCAGACACCTCCAAGACGGTTAGTACTTCATATTTTCTTTTTTCAATTCGTCTATTTCCTTTTGAAGTTTTTCGTACTCTTCTATCTTTTTTTCAAGGAAATACTGGGTTTGCTGGATACGCACGTTGATCCCCTTTGGCGTTACAGCATATACATAGGCTGCCTTGTTATTTGAATTTTTGAACCTCTGGGCCTTAATGTAGCCCTTTTTCATAAGCTCCTTGATGATGTAATTCACGCCGCCAAGGCTTAAACCAATGCGTTTAGAAAGGTCCCGCTGGGACACGGTACCATCTGTTGACAATTCCCTTAATGCCTTGAATTCTGTTTCATTCATATTACAATTTCATCTGTTTTATGCTGTTTCACGATTCGGGTTGTGTGATTTTCAATTAATATATGGACAGGCTACCGCCGCACCATCGCTGGCAAATTTTGAATTAAAACACGGTTTTTTTATTTGTTCAGTCACTGAACAAATAATAATCGCAGCAAAAAACCAATATGTCAAGCATATTTTCAATGGTATTCAGCCGGTGCTATTAAATTTTAAAAACCATTTGAATATTGTTGCCGGATTACTTACAATGATTGAATAGCTCATGGCTTATAGTAAAGGCAGAGAATGGGAAGCCCCCTCTCCTTCTGTCATTGCGAGCTACCCAGGGAGTGTGGCAATGAACAGTGTAGCGGATTAAAAAAAGTAACGCTCTACGCTGTAAACTAACCCAGGAGGAATGTATGGCTGAATTTCACGAAGTAATTATCATTGGCGGTGGTCCTGCGGGCCTCACTGCCGGAATATATCTAATGAGGGCCGGGATAGATACCTTCCTTCTTGAAAAGGTCATCCCGGGAGGTACCCCTGTAAATACCTGGAATGTCGAAAATTATCCGGGATTCCCCGAAGGCATATCCGGAAGGGATCTAATGGAACGTTTCACTGCTCATGCAAGAAATACCGGCCTTGTGATAAAGGAATTTTCAGAAGTTGAAGATATTTCAAAAAATGAAGGCAGGTTTCTTGTAAAAACATCAGAAGCACGCTATGAAGCAATGGGAGTAATTGTCGCCATAGGGACAGAACCTGCAAAAATGGGCATACCCGGTGAAAATGGTTTCCTTGGAAGGGGCATCTCTTATTGTGCTACCTGCGACGGGGCATTTTTCAGAAATCTCGACGTAGCGGTTATAGGCGGCGGTGACGCTGCTATCGAAGAAAGTCTTTCTCTTGCAAATATAGCGAAAAGGGTCTACGTGATTCACAGGAGAGATACGCTGAGGGCTCAGAAAGTAATTCAAGAAAGGGCATTCAGGAACAAGAAGATTGAATTTTTATGGAATAAAAAACCGTTAGAGATAGCCGGAAAAGACCAGGTTGAATACATCACAGTTGAGGATACTAAAACCGGAGAAAGAACTGAGGTAAAAATAGACGGCGTCTTCGTTTATGTGGGCGCAAAACCCAATACCTCTTTTCTGGGAAACCTCGTTAAAAGAGATGAAACAGGATTTATAGTTACCGATGAAGCACTTTTTACGGGAACCGAGGGATTATATATCGCCGGTGACGTGAGGAAAAAGACACTGAGACAGATTTCGACAGCGGTTGGCGATGGCGCACTGGCCGCCGTAAACCTGGAAAAATATATTTTACAAACCAAATAAAAGAAAGAAACAGGTACAATATGTCTCATATCGTAAAAGATTTTCTCACAGGGTCTGTCATCCTTATAGCTGGGACCATAGTAAGCTTTGCTGCGTTTATTTTATTGCTTATACTGTGGATATTTCTTAATATACTCGGTGCATTCGTCTGGGTATTTTTTATTATTTTTCTTATTCTTGCTTCAATATGGCTGATAGGTTACCTCTATAGAAACATCAGTCGTTAAGTAAAAAACAAATAACGATGGATATAAACCCTAAATCCCAATATATAAATTCCATACAATATCCAGTACTTAAAATAACACAAGGTTCAAAATTGCTTCAAACATTTGAATTTTGTATTTGTTCAGGATTTCGTTCTTCTTACTTAGGATTTTCGGGAATAAAGCTTATCTTATTTTTCATGTGTGCGCTTTTTCCATTTGTTAATGTCCATGCAGCCGACAATATTGTTATTTTCCGGATGAATGCAAAAGATCAGACAACCTGGAACACCATCAAGAAATCGTTTGACAGCAAAGGCTACAATGTGAGTATCTATGACGCAACGGAAAATATGGACAGGCATCTTGAAAGTTTAAATAGGATCAACAAATCAAACGCACTGCTTGCGCTTGTAATGAATTTTAAAATAAGCGATAAGCCGGATGTACTCGTTGCCGTACCTGAAGGAGAAAAGGGCAAGGGAAGATTTCTTACAATAGATGAGGTTACGGCGTACCACGGTGAAAATTCTATGATACTGGCAAAAGAGGTCGCAACATCATTCGGTAAGAATCCGAAAAGGCTTGCCATATTCCCACTCCTTGGAGTTGACATGCCAGGAATATTTATTAATATCGAGTGTAAAAACGATAACATTAATGAAACACTTAATAAATTACATGAAAGTATTCAGAAATACTTGAAAAGAGGCAATTAAGATGAGAAACAACGGAAGGCCGAACGACAAAATACGCGAACTCAGGATAACAAAAAACTTCTTGAAATATCCTGAAGGTTCGGTGCTTGTTGAAATGGGAGATACAAAGGTTATCTGTGGTGTTAGTATTGAAGAAAAGGTTCCACCGTTTCTAAGAAATTCAGGCAAAGGCTGGCTTACAGCCGAATATTCCATGCTGCCGAGGGCTACCCAATCGAGGTCCATGAGAGAAGTAGTGTCGGGGAGAATCGGCGGGAGAACCCACGAAATCCAAAGACTTATAGGGCGTGCCCTTCGGGCGGTTATGAATCTTGACATAATAGGCGAACGTACAATCTGGATAGACTGCGATGTAATCCAGGCTGACGGAGGAACAAGGACTGCAAGTATCACCGGCGGATATGTCGCCCTTGTCGAAGCCCTCTGGGCAATGAAAAAAAAGGGTATGATAGAAAAGGTTCCGTTGCGGGATTCGGTAGCAGCAATAAGCGTCGGACTCGTGAATGGGCAGATTTTACTTGATCTTTCCTATGAGGAAGACTCGAGGGCCGAAGTTGACATGAACTTCATCATGACAGGCAAGGGTTTACTGATAGAAGTTCAGGGTACAGCAGAAAAAACCCCGTTTACAAAGGAACATTTCGATACCATGTATCAATATTCCCTGAAGGGTATAAGCGAAATTACAAGGCAACAAAAAGCCATGCTTGGGCCAATGTTCCCTGCAGTTTAGTATAATGAGACCCTTG
>JAGODU010000367.1 GCA_017998095.1 Prolixibacteraceae bacterium
AATTCCAGGTTACAGTTACAGTTACTAAACCTGAGGATGATACTAATACAAATATTAAATTGCATGCAGTCCTGACAGAATCAAATATCCCATTTGTATGGTTCAATCAAACTACAGTAGAGAATGTGAATCGTTTAATGATTCCCGACCAAAATGGCACACCAGTTAATTTAAATACCGGAGAATCTACAACTATCAATTTAACATTTACTCCTGATGCTTCTTGGAATATTGCCAATTGTGAAATGGTATTCTTCCTTCAGAATATGACCAGTAAGGAGATTTTACAGGGTGTGAAATATTCTCTTCCTGGCTTAGTTGGTGCTTATCCTGTATCGGTTGACCACATAGATTTTCCACAAACTTTTATTGGTGGAAGTTCCACGGTACCTATAACGATAACCAATTTTCTTGCTGAACCTGTAACTGGGACTATTTCTATAAATAATTTTGTCTTTAGCAGTAGTATCACCAATTTCACCATACCTGGAACTCAGTCCATAACGGTTGATGTGACCTTTATTCCTACTGCAGCAACAACTTATACTGGAACCTTAACGATTACCAGTAATCTTTATAATCATCCAGTTATTAATATTCCCTTAACAGGGACAGGATTTTTAAACCATGCGCCAACCGCTACAAATGTGGTTATAACTGGTCCTCCCGTTATTTATCAACAGCTAACCGCATCATATACATTTTCGGATATAGATGGTGATGCAGAAGGTTCTTCAATTTATCAATGGTACAGAGTGATTGGTCAACCCCACCCTATTGAAGGAGCTAATCAACTTACTTATACTCCTACTGAAGAAGACCTGAATATACCTCTTGGCTTTAGAGTTGTGCCTGTAGATGAACACGGAATGAATGGTATCCCTGTAATGAGTGCTTTTACTATCCCTATCCAGGAGCTTCCACCTCCAAGAAATCTTCATGGTACCTATATTCCACCCAATACTGTGCAATTAACCTGGGAACCTCCACTTTATTTTGATGTGAAAGGACTAGTTGGCTATAGGTTATTTAGAGATGAACTACCCATTTCTACCATAACTAATCCCAGTATATTAAGTTTTTCGGATGTGGGAGTGCCTAATGGAACTCATCAATATTGGGTTTGCACTTTATTTAACAATCCTATGATGCTATCAGGACCATCCAATGTGGTTACTATCGTAGTAGGTACTGATATTGATGATCCTGCAGTTCCTGCTGTTACTTCAGTTAGTGTGTATCCTAATCCCAGTGTGGGAAATGTCTCTTTCTCTATTCAAACCAAAAGTAATGTACCTGCCCTTATGAGTGTCTACAATGTAAAAGGACAATTAGTGAAACAATTTAATATAATAACTGATGCCATAGGAAATGCTATCCTTTTCTGGGATGGTACAGATAATCAAGGTAGGAAAGTTGATAGCGGAGTCTATTATTATCGTTTAGAAGCGGATAAAGATAGGATTAGTGGTAAATTGCTGATGATTAAATAAAGAATATTCTAAAAATATAAGATAACCCCCTGGAATTAATAAGTTCTGGGGGGATTTTTTTTATCTCCAGAGAAACGAAATGTATTTTTCAGGAATCTGGATAAAGCGAGAGAAGTTTTTTGGTTAAGTACTCTCTGGAATATTATTCTATAACTTCCTTAGGTGGTGGAGGGTCATTTCTACGAGAATAGCAGATACGTAAGGCTTCTGCAATAGCTTGAGGATCTTCTATATAGGCATGAATACCAGTTTGAGTTTCATTAACTAAATCTGATATAACTGAGTGTTTAGGTCCAACTGAAAGAATAGGTCTTCCAGCTCTTAATAGTTCAAAGATTTTGCCAGATAGAGCTTTTTGGGATTCCTCATTATTCTCTCTCATAACTAAATTAATATCAGCACCACAGAGATAATTTAAAGCTTCTTTATGTGGTTTATAACCCTCATAAAAATATAAATCAAATCCGGTTTGTTTGATTTTCTCTAATAAAAGAGAGTAGGATAAGAAAATCTAACCAGATTGACATCCTTAAAATCTTCCTCATCATAACCATTGGTGATAGTGCACGATTTTGATTCTAACCAGGGATATTTTTGGGTATAATTATTTCGGTTTGAATCTGATACAAAAACTGCCATATCACAAGTTGTTAGAACTTTTTCATCCATTTTTTCAATATATCTTTGTCTGAAAGGAAGGATTTTTTCTTTATATAAATTGCAAATTGCCAGGGATCACGGTAATCAGCAATCCAGAAAATTTTATTACCGAATTTCTTCTTGAGATGAATACCAGTCAAAAAAGAAGAATAGGGAGAAGCTGTTATATAGACATTTTTGATATTATGCTTTTTTATTAGCTGGATAGCTTTATGTGTGGCAAAGGGGACACAGCCGATTTGTTTATCTATCGGGAAAAGAAGATCGTTAAAGAATTTTATTAGACGCCAAAACTGTCTTTCAATAGGATTTTGGGGAGTAATTTCTTCAAGGCAAGTACTGGTAATTTTAGCATATTCAGGTGTTTTGATGCCCAACCCTCTAACTTTGTGGATATGAGCTTCTGCTGGTATTTCCTCTAAAAGACTATAGTCTAAAATAGTATTAGTCGGTTTTTTAGGAACTATTGCATGTACTTCCCAGCCTGCGTGACAGCTATATTTCAGAAATTTTAGGGGTCTTTGAACACCACTGCCACCACTTGGGGGGAAAACTATTAATAATCATTAATAACTTATGATTGTTCATATACTTCTCTAACTTTTTTTATAAGATCCGATAACATAAATTGTTCCCTTACTTTTTGTTGTCCAGCCTTGGCAATAGCTGCTGCTTTTTCAGGATGAGTTATGAGCAATTCTATTTTATTTGCAAGGTCTTCACTGTTACGAGGTTCTGCAT
>JAGODU010000368.1 GCA_017998095.1 Prolixibacteraceae bacterium
ATAGCTGCCATCGCAAACTAAAAAAGCAATGATATCGTCAGTAGCAGAAACCGGTTGTTGATAGGTTTCTATAAGTGTTACACCATTTGTTCCAACAGCAGTAGCTGTTACAAAAACATTGCCTGTGGCAGAGTGGTCAACCTCAATAGTAACATAAGCACCTTGCATGGTAGTACGGAAGTCGTTCCAAATATCGCCGTCTCCATCAGTATCGGGATAATTATGTGAGATCATTGCTGCATCGTAAGCATAACCTTGTTTAGCCATTCCTCCTCCCCATCCGTAAGCATCAGAACGAAGAACAAAGTATTCAGCATAATCAGCGTTGTCTGTTGGACTATGACCTTCTAAATTGGAGACAACAAGATTCCAGTTATTCCAGTTGTTTGTACCCGTTCCATGGTTAACAAACTCTATATGCAATAATTTGTTTGAAGGAATGGTGAAATAATCGGAAAAATAAGCCCACCATCCGGCACTGTTATCTTCAGGGCCTACTATTGCTGTAGCGATGCTGATAAAAGTGGTGTCACCTGTATCTATGCTTGCTTTAGCGGCTGCAATGGAGTCGATCCTTCTTTCAAGATCAGAGGGCGCATCAATTGAAAAAATTTCCAATTTCTCACACCCAACTAAGCCAATTGCTGCCAAAACTGCTGCGCACCATGCACATTTGATCAGTTTAGTTGTTTTCATAAGTTTAAATTTGATTGAATTCTTTCTTTTCATAAGTGATAAATGTCTCATTTTATAATATAATTAGATATAGTTATTTAATGAATAAATTATAATTCTACCTGAATTAATATTCGACATAAAAGTATTATAAACAATATTTAGCATAGGTCACTAAATGATATTAAAAGTGGACAATTCGACATAAGTGAGGAAGGTATTTTCTTGGAATATCAAAATTAAATGCTTGAAAAGGAATGGCTTGTGATTATGAATAAAATCTCATTAAACGATAAGTATAAACTGAATAATGTAAAATTGTTTTATTTGGCTAATTTTGTTTCATAAGTATTTAATTCAATTAATATGGAACAACAGGCTTTTAAAATATTGAAATCTGTTTATTTTAAAAGGCCGGTTCTTTTTGTTTCATTCACTACTGTTGCTTTATTAATTTCCTTTTCTCTTTATAAACCACAAACTATATTTCCTGATTACGGAAATTTTAAATCTGAATGTTATACTGACGATGCAAATGGTGGATTTTCTCAGATCATAGATTTTTCTGTTTCAGATTCTCTTATAAAACTGAAATTTCAATTGAAAGAAGGATTCCAAAGTCCTTATGCCGGTTTCAGCATTACCCCAATAAAAGAAAAGTATATCAATGCCGGTAAATACAATAATCTTAAGCTGACTATCAAGGGGGAAAATATAGACAGGGTGGGGGTTGCACTATATACTCCTCCGCTTGAGTATTTTGGAAATGATAATGACGAAACACTTTATCATACTTATTTGAATATTTCTTCTGAAAAAAGAACCTATAATATATCATTGAACCAATTAAAACATCCTGAATGGTGGGAAGATGTCCATCAGATATCTGAATCTGCAAAGACAAAACCTGAATTTGATAAGATCCTTCATATTAATATTGGCTCTGCATTTTCACCATCAATAGATTCTCCCAAGACTTTATCAATAACTTCAATTGAATTTTCAAGGGACAATAGTCGTTTTTTTATGATTCTGGGAATATTCTATATTGCATTTGTTTGTTTATTATTCGGAGTCTTACTTTTCATTTCATATATGAAAAAAAGAAATCGAAAGATTACCGTTTCTTACAAGCCTTTGGAAATATCAATAAAAGTCAATGATGATGATAAATGTATAGACTTCATAAACAATAATTATTTTGATAGTGAACTTTCCCTTGAAAAGATATCGATAGAAACTGGTATTTCAGAACGACGTATTTCTTCACTTATTCACGAAAAGTATAATTGCAATTTTAAGGCCTATCTTAACCGCTTAAGGATTAATGAGTCAAAGCGGTTTTTAGAGCAGACAGATCTGAGTATGGGGGAAATTGCATTTAAAGTCGGATTTAATAATCAAAGCAATTTTAACAGGGTATTTAAAGGCGAATTAAATATTAGTCCTACGGAATACAGGGAAAAATTCAGGCAATAACATTTCTGTAAAAAGAAAATTCATTTCTGCAAAAGGAAAGATATTCCAAAAAATTATCATTGTACGTTTGTTTATTTCAATGTTTAACTGATTAGAAATTTTTCACATGAATTTTAAAGTAAATATCAAGACAACTGTAAAGAAAATAGCCTTAACTCTTATTGTGATGGCATTTTTAATTTCAACATCTGCCCAACTTCCAGCAGCAAAGGAGATTGCAAGCAAAATGAGAGTTGGATGGAATATGGGCAATACTATGGAAGCTATTTGCGGAGAAACAGTCTGGGGAGGAGCAATTACAACACAGAGGTTTATTGATTCAGTAAAGGCAGCAGGATTCAATGCTGTACGTATTCCTTGTGCCTGGTTTTGCCATTCCGACACTGTTACATCTGAGATTGATGCTGACTGGCTTGAAAGGGTTAAAGAGGTTGTTGATTATTGCATTAACGACGACTTGTATGTAGTTCTTAATATTCACTGGGATAAGGGATGGCTGGAAAACAGAGTTAATGCTGCAAATCAGGATATTGTGAATGAACGTCAGGAGAAATACTGGACACAAATTGCAGAATATTTTATTGATTATGATGAGCACTTACTGTTTGCCGGGGCTAACGAACCTAACGTTGAAAATGCTGCTCAAATGTCGATTTTAATGGGTTATTATCAGACATTTATTGATGCGGTAAGAGCAACAGGCGGAAACAATAGTTCAAGGACTTTGATTATTCAGGGG
>JAGODU010000107.1 GCA_017998095.1 Prolixibacteraceae bacterium
CTATAAGGTTGTTGGAGGATGCAAATCAGCACAATCATATAAAAATGCTGATTTCATTGTGGCAATCGGAAACTGAAAAATTCGGCGTAAAATACAGTCGGAGCTCATCGAGATGGGACTGAATATCGTTTCGTTGGTTCATCCGTCTGCTGTAATTGCATCTAACGTAAAAATAGGCGTCGGAACTGTTGTTATGGCTGGGGCTGTAATAAATCCTTGCTCAGTAATTGGTCAAGGAGCCATTATAAATACTTGTGCATCGGTCGATCACGATTGTCGAATCGGCGATTATGTTCATGTTTCGGTTGGCGCTCATGTTGCTGGAACGGTAATAATCGGTGACAACACATGGGTTGGTGCGGGTGCTACAGTTAGTAATAATATTGAAATTACTAATGAGTGCATGATTGGCGCAGGTGCTGTAGTAATTGCGGATATAACAGAACATGGAACATATGTAGGGGTTCCTGCGAAGAAGTTGAAAGTTAATAATGTAAGGTAAGTTTAAGGGGAGTGATCTAATGAAAATACTTCAAGTTGTAAAGACAAATCGTGGAGCCGCTTGGGCACTTAATCAGGCAAAGCACCTTAAAGAATTGGGCGTAGAAATCATCACTGTATTACCAAATGATTCTGAGGGAAATGCAGCTAAATACAAAGAAAGCGGGATGAATATTATTGAAGGCGATTGGAGACTCCCCATTACAAAGCCTTGGAGATTCTTTTCTGTTTGCAAGCAAATTCGGAACACCATCAGGATGGTGCAGCCGGACATACTTCATTTACATTTTGTAACAAATGTCTTAATGTGCAGATTGGCGTTGAGAAAAGACAATACACCTCGATTATTCCAAGTACCGGGACCGTTGCATTTGGAAAGTGGTCTAACAAGTTTCGCAGAGCGCTGTACTGCCACCAAAGCGGATTATTGGGCGGGAGCCTGTAAAAAAACTTGTTCCATTTATACAGATAAAGGGATTGATCCTAAGCGAGTTCATTTAGCTTATTACGGTGTCCCACAACAAGAAGCATCTCAGGGGGTATCTAAGAATATCTTGCGTTCTGAATACGGAATAGTTGATGATGCGGTGATCGTAGCGATGGTGAGTTATTTTTATAAACCCAAAAAATACTTGGGTCAAAAGCGTGGAATTAAAGGGCACGAGGACTTCATCGATGCAATAAAGATGGTGATTCAGAAACATCCCAATGTTGTTCCGGTCATCATAGGAAATGCTTGGGATGGTGCTGAAGCCTACGAGAATCAAGTCAAAGAGTATGCTAAAAGGACACTTGGGGATAAAGTTATATTCACTGGCTATCGTGGCGATGTATATGATATTTATCCGGAAGTAAATGTTGTAGTACATCCTTCACATAGTGAAAATTTAGGTGGTGCTGCAGAAAGTCTGATGCTTGCAGTTCCGACTATAAGTTCGGATGTAGGTGGTTTTCCCGATATTGTAATTCCTGGAGAAACAGGTTGCCTTGTGAAATCTAAAAATCCAGAGGATTTAGCAGATAAAATCATTTGGGCGGTTGAGCACCAGGATGAGATGAAGGGCATGGCAAAAAAAGGACAAGTGTTGGTTAATGAACTTTTAGATCTTGAGAATACGTCAAAGGTGATTTATAACGTGTACGAAAAAATATTAGAATAATACTTAGGTAAAAATATGAACCAGAATGTAAAAATACTTGTAATCACTGTCCCGTCTTGGAATTCTAAGGTAGGAGCAAATAGCTGGGCAACTCTTTTGGAAAAATATCCACCGGAAAATATTGCATCTCTATACATCAGAGATGAAATTCCGGACAGCAAAGTGTGCTCTATGTATTTTAGTATCAGTGAAAACAAAATAATCAAAAGTATCTTCCACAGAAAGGTAAAGACAGGCTCTCTAATTACTCTCCACAATATAAGTGATGGCGATAATCAAGATTTGCTTACTCACAATCAAAGATATGTGAATATGAAAAAGAAAAGGCGTTACTCTATGCTCCTTGCTAGAGAACTGATCTGGAAAGTAGGAAGATGGCACACACCAGAGCTTGATTCGTTTTTGGACAGCTTTAAGCCCGACGTGATCTTACACTCGATGGATGGATATATTCATTTAAACAGGATTATTGAATATGCAATCAAGCGTACTGGAGCTGCGGCTGTAGGATATATTTGGGATGACAATTTTACATATAAGCAGTCATCAGATATTGGATATAAAATATACAGGTTTTTTCAAAGAAGATCCCTTAAACGATTGGCACGATTAACCAATGAGTTCTTCGCAATTTCGCAGTATACAAAGAAAGAAGCGGACGATTTCTTTGGGATTGAATGTCATCTTCTTACTAAACCGCTTTTGCATGAGCCGATGATTCAAGCATTTAGTGGAGAGACACCGATTAAAATGCTTTATACAGGAAGTCTTATCATTGGCAGAGATAGAAGCTTACTGCGCCTTTCAAAAGCGTTAAAAAAAATAAATTGTGGTAAAGGTTTAGTAGAAGTCAATGTATATACACAGACTGTGCTACCAGCTGAGCTGCTCAAAGAAGTCGAAAACGAATATTGCCATGTGCATAAACCTATACCACAGAATGAAGCTTTGACAAAGCAAAATGAAGCTGACATATTGTTGTTTTTAGAAGACATAGATGGTAAGGATGCGAAAGTAGCTCGTCTTTCTTTTTCAACGAAGATAACGGATTACCTTTCAACAGGCAAATGCATACTGGCAATAGGAAATATTGATACCGCGCCGATGCAGTATTTTTCAGAGAATGATGCTGCTATTATATGCAAAAATGAGGATGATATATTAACAGCATTGGAAAATATCTGTAATAAACCGGATATTATAGACATGTATGCCCAAAAAGCGATCTTATCTGCGAAGAAAAATCATGATCCGGAATTTATAAGATCAGTGTTTGATGAAGTCATCCTAACAGCAGTAAGGAATAATATGATACATATAGAGGATGAAAAATGAAAGAAATACTTGTGCTCTGTGGGTGTTTTCCGAAGGAATATGAGGAGGAATACCTTGAAAATACAATAGGTTTGGCGCAAATAGCGGCAGATCGGCTACAAAAAAATATTATTAAGGGCATATGTGAAATAGATGGTGTAACGCCTTATGTTGTGTCAGCTCCTTTTGTAGGATACTATCCAAATGGGTACAAAAAGTTGTTTGTGAGCAATCATGAATATGAATCGAATGGAGTAAAGTATAAAATAGTTGGTTTTCCTACGATTAAAGGAGCGGAAACATATATTAAGTCGATAAAATTAGCTCGCAGTATAATACAATGGTGCAAGGCATCCCCCGACAATCGAAATATTATTATTTATTCACATTATGCGGGTTTCATGAGAGCTTTAGGCAAAGCCAAAAAGAGGTTTCCGGATATTAACGCATGCTGTGTTATAACTGATATGCCGGAATTATCGGCAATTACACAAAAATCGTTTATTGGGAATTTAAAGTCGATGCCCAGCAGAATCATGTTCCACACAACATATAAATATATCCACTGTGTTAATAAATTTGCTTTGCTTTCTAAACATATGGCATCAGCATTATCTCTTTCTGATGATCGCTTTTGCGTTGTTGAATGTATGTGCGATCCTGACTTGGCTGATGATAGCGGCAAAAATATGTTTTTGAATCTAAGAAAAAAAGAAGATGTATATTTTGCTTATAGCGGAACTCTAGATAAGCAGTATGGGATTAAAGAACTTTTGGAAGCGTTTATCTCTATTGACGATCCAAGATTACATCTTTGGGTATGCGGAGATGGCAATGGAAAAGAAGATCTGCTAAATATTATACAACGTGATTCACGCATCGAATATTTTGGGTGTTTGGATCACGGAGATGTAATCGACCTTCAACATGCCGCTGATATTTTGATCAATCCACGTTCTTCAGAGGGAAAGTTTACTAAGTATTCCTTCCCTTCAAAAACTATTGAATACATGCTGGCAGGAAAGCCGGTGATAGCGTATAAGCTAATGGGTATTCCAGATGAATATGACAACTATCTACTTTACATCGAACAACGTAAAAACGGGTTAGCTGACTGTATAAGAAAATATGGAAATACCAGTAAAGAGGATTTGATAAAGATTGGTGAGAATAATCGTTTGTTTGCCGAGACAAATAAAAACTATGTCATACAAACAGAGAAAATATTGAAGATGATGGAGGTGCGAGTTGGTGGAAAGGTTTCTAAGAATTAGATTTGACAAATTTATTGCCATTACAGTAATACTCTTTCAAGTATTGTTTTTGTTATTGGGCAGTAATTCTATATCATTAAGATTTCTTTCCGTTTTCTCCCTGATAAATACACTGATTGTAATGGCATTTGTATTTAAAATCGGGAAACGAATTTTTTCAGTATCTTCAATGTTTATGCTGTTTTTAGCAGTGTTTCATTTTGGGCAAGCATGGCTGTATGCGTTTGGTGGAGAAGTAGATAAAACAATTTCATATGATGTTTTTTCATTGTACCAAGAACAAGCTATATACAGTATGCTTGTGTTTTCCTTAGTAAGTTATAACTTAATTGCGTTATTCTGGATTCTGTTTTCTAAGAATGATAAGGATATGGGAGAGGCACTATACGAAACTCCAAATGAGAGAAAAATATTTGACAGAAAGTTAATCTTCAATTTTGGTATTATCTTCTTTTTTGTGCTTTTGATTCCGGTGACTATATATGACTATTTGAGTATCACGATTACGGCTCAATTTGGACATATTGGTCTATATGAAAATTCAGGTGTATTGTCTACATGGGCAGCAGCAAATAGTTATTTCCCGCTTGCAATAATCATGGTTTTACTCGGCTGTGATCCCCAAAAAAATGGTTGGAAATGGATGTACTATTATGCGATAGGTCGTTGCCTGCTGTTGATGATTTTGACAGGTAAAAGAGGGACTTTTGTGATTCCCCTGTTGTTATATATTTTCTGCAAGCATCACTTTATAAAAAAGTACAAAAGAAAGCAGATTATTTGGATAGCCATCGCAGGCTTTCTCCTTTTCTCTATGATATCTTTTATATCCTACGGCCGTGGCGATTATAGTAATATGGATTTCTTCGAGTTTATTCGAGAAAAAAATATCATTGTGCAAATTCTTTCTGAGCTTGGAGGCTCGTTTACAACAACAGTATTATCGTACAATTATTCGCTATCAAACGGATTTCTTGAGGGCAAGTCGTATTTAGGCGCTTTATCGGTATTTTTACCAATGTCTGATGTGATTGCTCCTGAATTAAAAGCTTACTTTTCATTGGAAACCATACTTAATCCATATTCACCTTCCGGAGGAGCACTAGGCGGTTCCTTGTTTGGTGAAATGTATATAAACTTCGGGTATTATGCATTACTACTTTCGCCACTATACGCATTGTTGCTAAGCAAAATGGAAAATGTAATAAACAATGCCGACAAACATAGTTTGTTTGCTGTATGCAGTAGTGTATATATTTCTTGTGGTTTTTGGATTTATGTCCGTGGTAACCTTGTAGACGTTGTGTTTATTGCTAAGCGGACACTTTATGTCTTTATTCTCTATCTGGTATTTAAGGAATTGTTTGGGCGAAGGAGGGCATCATGAAAAAAAAACTTTTGATCGTTTATAGCAAAATGATCGTTGGGGGAAGTACAACAAGCCTGCTGTCTTTGCTCAATGAGCTTGATTATTCCCAATATGACGTTGATCTGCTTTTGCTGGAAAAGGGAGGCGTGCTTGACCGACAAATTCCTTCCGCTGTAAACGTTATTGACAATTTTTATCTTAAAATAAATAAGAAGACTCTCTCCTACGCATTTGCTTTCGGAAAGGCTTATCTGAAAAGCATGATTAAGAAAAATCCGTTGATTCGTTCTCAAATTATGTCGCGGGAGATGACAAAAAAACAACCAATTTTTGAGAAACAATACGATGTTGCTATTGCTTATTTGGAATTTTGGCCCAGCAATTATGTTCATGCGAATGTACGCGCAACGAAAAAAATATTGTGGTTGCATGTTGATTATCTTGGCGCAAAGCTAGATATGAAATATGATAAAAAAATGTATATGGACGCGGATGCTGTCGTTGTTGTTTCGAAAGAATGCGAGCAGAATTTAAGAAAATTACTCCCCGCAAAGGGTGATATACACACTATATATAACATTCTTTCTGCAAAGACTATCAGTGGGTTGGCACAGGATTATTCCCCGGAAGAAGGCTATTACAACTCCGACATGACATTTGTTACGGTTGCTAGAATCGTATTTAATCATAAAGGGCACGATCGTGGTGTTCATGCATTCCAAAAAATGAAAGAACGTTATCCGGACAAAACGTTCAAGTGGCTTATTATTGGCGATGGTCCGGACAAAGCAAAGCTGGAAGAACTAATCAGCGCTGCGGGATTAGAGAACGAAATTATTTTGCTGGGAGAAAAGACAAATCCACATCCATATGTGAGAAGATCAGATATATTTTTCTTGCCATCACGATATGAAGGCAAACCTATGTCGGTTACAGAGGCACAGATGAATGGCATTGTTCCTTTTGTTACCAATTACGCTTCAGCAAAAGGTCAGATCAGCCATATGAAAGACGGCTTGATCTGCGAGAATAATGATCAGGCGATTATCGATATGATGAGTCGGGTTTTCTCGGGTGGAATTAATCTGGATTCGCTGAAAAAGAATGTTTCGCAAACCGATTATTCTAATCGTGACGAAATCAATAAGTTATACGAATTATTGAAGTAGATTGCTATTAAAAAAGGAGGGGACGATATTGCCTACTCAAATAGGGGTATTAACCACATACTATTCAAAAAATTATGGTGCTGTATTACAGGCATATGCTACATTACAGAAACTTAGATTAATGGGATATGACTGTGAATTAATTAACTATAAAAAAGCAAACCAAACACATTACACTCCATATGCTGTAATTGAAGATGAGCGAAATCTATCGACATTAAAAAAAATAAACAGAAAAATTAAGAACTGCATCATAAAAATAAAAAAAGCAGATCGTAGCTTAGTAAGTGGATCGGATATTAGAGATAAAGAATTTGACCATTTTGTGCAAGACTACTTGGTACTTGGCAAAGTCTTATATACATCTCAAGACGACTTTATTAGTGCAGTAGATCAAATGCCCTATGACGTATATCTTTGCGGAAGTGATCAAATATGGAATCCCATAGTTCATAATTTCGACGATGTGTACTATTTGAATTTCCCTACCACAGCAAAAAAAGTATCATACGCATCTAGCGTGGCTTACAATCGTTTTACGGAAAGTGAAACCGCACGGATTTGTCAGGCAATTTCGTCGATCGACAGTATTTCTGTGAGAGAAAAAAGTACTGTTGAATGGATGCAGCCCCATATGGAGAAAAGGGTCAACCATGTAATTGATCCAACGTTTTTGCTAAATAAAAATGAGTGGCTGACTTTGACATCAGAGAAACATTTCGATGGGAAGTATATATTGGTATACTTATTGAATTATAACGAACAGAATAAAAATACTGTAAAACTTGTCAGTGAATTGGCGAGAAAAAAAGGCTGCAGGGTAATTTGCTTGCCTTACACATCGATCAAATTTCCAAAGGATATTGAAGTGAAATATCGTTACGACATAGCTCCGAATGATTTTATTCAACTGTTAAATGGTGCAGAGTGTGTTATTACAAATTCATTTCACGCAACAGCACTATCGGTAAACCTGAATATTCCATTTTTTGTTGTCTCATCGCACGAAAGAAATAAGGACTTGCAAACAAGGATTTCTGATCTATTAGAAGAAACCGGGCTTAATAATAGAAGAATATATCCGGATACAGAATCTATATGCCTGGAAGAAGGTATTGATTATGAGTCGGTTAATATGATTATTTCCAAGCATCGAAATGAAGGTATTGAATATCTGAAACATGCGTTAGCGTGTGGTGATACAGCATGAAAAAAAACAGAACGAAATTATTTGCATTAAACACAACTACCAGCGCATTGCAGCAAATTGTGATGTTTGTAGTGGGATTGATTATCCCGAGCATTTGTCTGAAGTATTATGGTTCCGAGACAAACGGTTTAGTATCCTCTATTACCCAATTTATCTCGTACATAACTTTAATTGAAGCGGGCATCTCTGTTTCTATGGTATATTATTTATACAAGCCGCTTAGTGAAAACGATGATGCAAAAGTAAGCAGTATCGTATCTGCTGCTCGAATTACATATCGAAAATTAGGCTGTGCGGTTGTCGGACTTTCACTTTTACTTGCATTGGGATATGCGCTTTTAAGCCAAGTGGAAGGTCTATCTCACTTTGATTTGTTTCTCTTAGTTTTGGCAATGGGCGTTTCCGGGTCGCTTGAATTTTTTACAATGGCACGTTACCGTGTATTATTTACGGCAGATCAACGTATGTACGTTCTTAGTTTTGCCACCATTGTGGGAAGTGTATTGAATGCTCTTGTTACAATCGTGGCTGCGGTGCTAGGGTTAAGCATCGTATGGTTGAAGTTTCTTGCGATATTTACCGTATTTGCACGTTCTGTTGTACTTTCCGCATATTTCAAGAAGCGGTATCAGAACATCAATGTTAAAGCCGAACCGGATTATTCATCTCAGAATAAACGGTGGGATGCGTTATTTATGCAGATACTTTGGAATCTGCAATCCGGTGCACCTGTGCTGATTGTTACATTGTTTACTGATTTTGTGAAAGTAAGTATTTATTCGATCTACAATCTGGTTATATATGGAATCAATAATTTAGTTTCAATTTTTATGTCGGGTTTACAAGCAGCTTTTGGGGAAATTATGGTATCCGGAGATCGAGAACTGCTAAGAAAAACATATAATCAGTTTACTTTTGTTTTCTACTCGGCGCTTACAGTGATCTACGCAATAACATTTGCGATGTTTATGCCATTTATCAAGATATATACGGCGGGGTTGGAGGACGCCGATGTGTATATGCTTCCCATCTTAGGGTTGCTTTTCTGCTTAAATGGACTGTTATTTAGCGTAAAAACACCTCAGGGTATGATGGTGATTGCAGCTGGTCATTATAAAGAAACCAAAATACAAACGACAATACAAGCTAGTATATTAGTTGTAGGAGGGCTGATATTTACCGGAGTATTTGGGTGGGGATTGTATGGAGTTGTTTTGGCGGCAATTCTCTCCAATCTTTATCGTGCAGTTGACTTTTTAATATATATTGAAAAGCATATTGTCCAAGGCAGTTTGCGGCAGACACTATTCAATATTTTTTCTTGTTCCATTATTGTGGCAGTAGTATTTTTAATTTTTCCATATATTCAATTTGGAGAAGCAAATGCTGTTGCTTGGATATTAAATGCAATTGTTGTTGGAATTATTTCTGTCTTGATTGTATTCTTCATGTCTTTGCTTTTTCAACGGCAAAATTTGATAGGTGCAATCAAAAGAGTGAAGAGTATATTTATAAGAACATAAAAAAGGGGGATCACATTGATTTGCGAAAAAACAAAATGTACCGGATGCGGTCTATGTACGGTAGTATGTCCGAAATCTTGTATTACGTTGGACAAAAACGAATATGGAACATTCAAATATCATGTGGACGAAGACGCATGTGTTCAGTGTGGCAAATGCAAAAAAGCGTGCCCTCAAAATTCTAATAACAACGGGAATATGCCGATTAATTGTTATGCAGGGTGGGCTACAGAGCCGTCTGAACGAGCCACTTCTTCTTCAGGAGGAATTGCGGCTGCCCTTTACCGGCAGATATTAAAAAATGGTGGCTCTATTGTAGGTGCGTGCTATGAGAATGGTGAATTTCACTTAAAACTTACCGAGAACGAGTACGATATAGAGTCATTTAAGGGGTCAAAATATGTAAATTGTACCTCGAAGAAAATCTTTAAGGAGGCAAAAGAAAAGATCGAATGCGGTAAAACCGTTTTATTTATCGGCACTCCATGTCAAGTAGCAAGTATCAAATCTTATATCGGAGACTCGAAGCTACTTTATACAGTAGATTTGATTTGTCACGGTACACCTCCACAAGGGTATTTTGAGGAGCATTTTAAATCATCTGAAAAGGGGATTATCTCTGTTAATTTTAGGGAAAATGGGAAATATCACCTTAAAATGGATGATGCCTATGGTAATGCATATAGAATAGACGGCGGCACGGATGAATATTATCTCTCGTTTATAAACGGTATTACCTTTAGCGATTGTTGCTATGAATGCCGGTACGCCAAAACCGAGAGAATATCTGACATAACTATAGGCGATTTTTGGGGAATTGATGAAGCGATAAAGAGTAAAGAAAAGGTTGACAGGGTATCACTTGTGCTTTGCAACACCTTGCACGGAAAACAATTGCTTGACGGAATATCAGATATTCGATTAATTGAAAGAGAATTATCTGAGGCACTTCCTAATAATAAGCAACTGATAAGACCGTTCCATAGGGGTAAGGATCGCATAAAGTTTGAAAAACTATATCCTAAATATGGGTTTGACAAAACAATCCATAGGCTAGAAATTGAAAAGTCTAGAAAGAGAAACATACTTCTGACAAGATTATCCAACATGAAGAAGAAACTTAAAAATATATAGATCATATCATAGAAAGAGGTATAAAATGGGACTATTTACTAACAAAACACTTTTAATTACTGGTGGTACCGGTTCGTTTGCGTGAGCCGGAAAGAATAATGTGTATTACATAGATGTTGTGTATATAAAACAGCAGGAGCACAATATCTATGGACAAGTATTAAACGTGTTCCTCTGTTTTTCTGTGTTCCTCTAAAGAAGTGGGAAACTACGTTGCTAATTCTTGTTTTCAACAATTAAGAATATACCGGAATATGTACATTCAGCGGGGCAGATGACGGGAGACACGATATGAAGTTTGAAGAATATGCAAGGGACTGGCTGGTCCGGCAGGAACTGATAAAAAGTTCACGGAAAACCACCAGGCAGGCATTGGAAGTATATTGCTTTCCCGCGATTGGAGACATTGATATTGCCAATATCACGGAGTCGGACATAGATAGGATATTCTTCAATGAGAGATTGTTTAATCGACGGGGAGATTTTATTGAACGCGTGATGCGTGTACTTACCGCCATTTTCGATGAAATCATGGAACGTCAGATTATAAACAGGGATCCTGTATTGCACATATACTGCCCGGTTGTTCTGTCACACGAAAAACTAATCCTTGAGAAATTGGATGTTGAGTTGACGGGCAAATCCCCGTTTGTTGATGTCTCCTGCATGTGGCTTAAAGAGCAGGGATACAAACCTGTGACATATAACCTCTATTATCATTTCCTGAACAATTTTATTCATCCTTTTATAGGTAAAAAGCAAATCGGTCTGGTTGATCAGAATAATATTAGGAAGGTTTACACGTACTTCAATACCGTTAATACCAATGAGACATGGACCAGACAGATCCACCTGGTTATGCGTATGGTTTTTCAGTACGCGATTGACAAAGGTATAATAATCGCTAATCCCCTTTTAAACATAAATGACCCACGTCTGAAGCCAATCATTGAACTTGACAGAAACAAGAAAAACGCAGTGAGAGCGGCTTTTAGCAGGTATGGTTTCAGAAAGACAAAACTAAAAGAACTGTCAAAGGAGCTGTATGGCATTCTAAATGCAAAGGATGAATATGTCGGCAGGACGGGGGCCAGCAAAACCAATATCACCTTCTACGAGGTTTTTCAGCAATGGCACAGGAATACCCAGGCTGGGATTCTCTCTGCGGCAACGGCAGAATCTTCATTTCACAGCATGGATGTTTACACCATACCGAATTTCGGCGACAAACCGATACAGGAAATTGCCCTGTCCGATATTCAGACAGTTTTGGATGTTTATGCTTTAATGGGCAATACCGCAGATTGGTACATTATTGCGAGACTCAGGTCACTGTATGATTACGCAATTGAAAGAGGGTATGTGTCAGTTAATCTAGCCTGTCGCCTGAAGAGCGCTAATAATCCCGCTTCGGTAAAACTGGTATTATCAGACAAGGAAATTAAAAGTTTTTTTACTATCTGCGATGAAATAGACACAATGTATAGTTGTATGTTTGTCGTAGCTTTGTGCACGGGCTTAAGAATCCGTGAAGCGATGGCGCTGGCGCACGCTCAAATTGACACCGAGTTGAAGACAGTAAAAATTCAAAGTATGATTAAGGATGGCAAACTTGTTCCGGCGGTGAAAACCCGACGAGGAAGGAAAATAAGGTTGTCCAAGACAGCTCTTGCTAATCTTGAAAGGGCAAAAAGACACCAACAGGTATTCGAGAAAAACGAAGGCTACTATAATGAGTATGGCCTGGTATTTACGACTAAAGAAGGCCGGCCGTTGTCTTATACCACCGCAAACAGAAACCTTGAAGAGATCGTGCTGAAGATGGGAAGACCCGATCTCACCAATCACTCGCTCAGGCATACCTATATGACTGTTTCAACAAGATGCGGGGAAAACCTTGATGAGATACAGAATGAAGTAGGGCATGGATACGCTTCAGACGTGATTACAGAGTATCTCCACCAGACGGATGAAAGCAGGCATGAATCAGCAATCAGAAGACAGGAATATCTGATGAATATTATGTCGAAGTACGGAGCGGAAGATGGAAATTAATGCTCATAAAATTCTGTCCACTCATCGGATTTCAGTGAAGACGAACAGAAGGAAAAATGGAACGGTTGATCAATACTATTCCATCCAATTTACTTATCCGAAAAGAAAGAAACAACAGTTTACCGGAAAAACGGAAGAAGAAGTCAGGCAAAAGGTTTATCGTTACTTTGGCGTTTCCTGCATGACCTTTAGAGAGCTATATGAACAATGGCAGACTGATTCGAATTTGAGTAGCGTCGAGCAGGCGAAGGCGCGATCTTCGCGATATGGCTTTGCAAGATATGTGGACGAGCTGGGAACAATGATTGCTGCCGAGGTAACGCCTGAAGATATATTGGACGCAGGGAAACATCATATCGAAAGCGGATGCAAAACGGGATCGGCAAATACTCAGATTCGCAATATCAACTATATGTATGAGTATGGAATTAAAAGAGGTTTTGTTGAAACTAATCCTGCGGCGAAAGTAAAGCGATTTAGAGTTAAGGAAACGCAGTATGAAAGATACTATCTTACGGACAGACAAATCTATGAATTCCTTGTAGCTTGCAA
>JAGODU010000369.1 GCA_017998095.1 Prolixibacteraceae bacterium
AGAAGAATCGCCCAACAATCGCTTCAACCTGACAATTCCTGTTGTCATGGTTTGTGCTGGTCGCTTCGCTCGGCACAAACCACGCCAAGCCCTGCGGGCCGGAATTGCAGGTTAAGCAAATGTTAGATTGACGCTTCGCGCGAATAATAGAATATCGAATTAATGATCTTATCAGATTTACCGATATTACTATAAACACTTCCTCAAGGACACAACATGAAGGATAAGAAAACAATTGTAAGTAATGTAAAACATTGGACAAAATGGTGGACTGTGCAGAGAAAGAGGAAGCTAGAAGAACAATTGAATGAAACTATGTCAATAAACCCATTTATGATGCCATTTCTTTTTGATTATCATGATCTGAGTAATATAGAGGAACTTGTTGACCTAATTGTAGCTAGTCACCTAATGACTGGGCATGCTACTGGATTTGGAAAACTAATTGATGAGAAGATTCTTCCCAATGTATTTGATACTAAAAAGCTAGACAGCCAGTTTAGAAAAGAAACAAAACCATTTAACGAATCATGTTTTGATGAAATTGATCATTTAGTATTGCGTTCAAATGGATCGAAACAACTGTTATCATTAAAAGCTGGTCGCTGGACAATCCAACTCACTATGGCAGTTCAATTGAATAAGGCCTTTAACGAAATTATTAATAGATATAGTTCAAAATATAATAAGATTGTAGTTGGTGTATTCTATGGGAAAGATGATGAGTTAACTGATAAATATGAAATACTCAGGGGAATCAATCGAGGTGCAAATCACGATGTAATTAATCTTTCTAATAGTGTTGAAGTATATTCTGGAAAAAACTTTTGGTCTTGGTTAAATGATGGACAAGATGCAACGCAAGAATGGGTTATGCAAGGGATAATCGAAGCTCTAAAAGAAGAAAAAATTCATGAGACTGCATCTGCATTATTAAATAGATTTAAGGAAGGCGTTGTAACAAAGTATGAGTCTGACATTAAGACTGATGGGGTTATTGATTGGTATAAGCTACTGAGAAAAATTAATGGATAGCAGGAGCTATTCATCAAAGCTCAAATCCAATTGATCGTCGCAACAATCAGAATCATCCGTATCATAATAGGATACATCACCAGCTACGGATTCTCCGTTTTTCCAAAAAATTCTAGTTCGAACATGTGGTCGTAAATGACAGATAGAGTTTGATGTTATTGGATTCTTGGCTTTTCCCTTTTCTTCAATAATTGAAAGAAGATCTCGAATTACATCGCCAGCAACTTTCCCAAGGCGCGTTGGAACTGCATTTCCTACCTGTTTAAATTTTGAAGATGTAGTTCCTTGGAAAATCCAGTCTTTTGGAAATTCTTGAATAGCAGCTGCTTCTCCAACTGAAATTGCTCTCAATTCTTTAGGGTGGCACATAGAGGTTCCTGCATGATTTGGCATTGTAACAACAGTCGGAGATGGAAAGTTATAGGATAATTTTCTCCAATAGGCACTTCTGCCACCTTTTAAGAACCAACTCTTTCCCATGGATTCTTTTTGAATATCAATAGGAAGAGATCTCCAGTTACCTCCTTCTGGTACCATGCTCAAATACTTAAGCTTTCTAGGACTAAAATTCATTACTTCTGGACAATTATCAACAAAGCCTTTTTTCGGATCTATTGCATCTCCCAGAGTTTTAAAGGGTGGAAGATTGTCGCCTGGCCTGTTACTATATTGCGGCTTCGTGAAATCGATATTATATCCATACCTATTTCCAATTAGTAATACTCTCTCCCTAATCTGTGGGGCACCATAGTTTACAGCATTTACAACAAAGCAATTTACATTATAACCAATATTATTAAATTCTTCGAAAAGGAGTCGAATTAAAGATCCATGCTCATAATGGCTTAGAGGAATATTTTTATTCTCTTGCTTCGCACTTTTTTTGGGTATAATAGACATTGATAATAGACCACGAACATTTTCCATTAAAAATACTTTAGGTTGTGTCTCTTTGATTATCCGTAAATATTCAAAAAGCATTTGCCCCCGAGCGTCTTCGAGTCCGAGTCTATTGCCGAATACAGAAAATGCTTGGCAAGGTGGTCCGCCGACAACAAGCGGAACCTCATTTTTCTTAAAATTACCTGCTTGTAGAAGGTCTTTACCCGACACATCCGTAATTGACTTATCAAACACTGTAATATTAGGTCGATTATATCTAATTGTTTTGACGGCATCTTCATTGATTTCTACGCAAGCAGCACATTCAAAATTTGCCATTTCCAGACCTAGATCAAGTCCCATTCCGCCACTAAATAGTGAAATAAATTTCATTTAATGCCTCCTTGAATAACAGTGAACTCAACAATACCAATAGTTTTTAACCATTCAGCCATTCTATCCAATGAGGCCCATTCTCTTATTGTCCCTCGTGTAGAGACTAGGTATGATTCATAGCCATTTGATGTTGAGATCTTTATGCACCATATGCTAGAGAGATTTCGAAGCAAGGGTTTGCCTTTTGAAGGCTTTGCTTCCTGTATCAAGACTCTTGTTATAAGGCCGTGTAAAATCAGTTCCTGAAAAAGTGGTTGCGTTATTCCCGAATCGTCAATATGTGCCATGTTGGCATTCAACATAGCATATGTTGCAGAATTAATCAAGAGAAGAAATCTAACAATCGCTTCAACCTGACAATTCCTGTTGTCATGGTTTGTGCAGTCGCTTCGCTCCATTGCACAAACCACGCCAAGCCCTACGGGCCGGAATTGCAGGTTAAGCAAATGTTAGGTAGACTTTGAATATAGTATTGGAGGTTATCATGACAAGATATCTTCTTATTGTTTTAATAATGTTAGGCATTTGTAGTAGTGCATTCGCGCAGGCTGATTTTTTAATTCAAACATGGGA
>JAGODU010000370.1 GCA_017998095.1 Prolixibacteraceae bacterium
TGGTTCTGAAAATCCTGACAGAAATGAAAAGAAAAAGGCTTTTCTTTTACTACCTGTTGCATAATATATTGGTACTGACACTGCTATCCCTTCCGGAATATTGTGTATTGCTATAGCTACTGCAATTGCTATACCTACTTTAGGATCGTTGAGGGTTGACATAAATGCTGCTATTCCTTCAGGAAAATTATGAATAGCAATTGCAATTGCAGTGAAAATTCCCATCTTATACAATTTTCTGAAATCCATAACTTTTTTTGAATCATCCATGTCTTCTATCATCCTCATTTCATGAGGATTTTCAAATTTTGGAATAAGCTTATCAATCGAAGCTGCTAAAAACATCCCTCCAAAAAACGATAGGATAGTAAATAAAGTAGCCTTTTTTATACTTAACACTTCACCAAAATGATCTATTGCCGATGGAAAAATTTCAATAAAGGAAACGTAAATCATTACTCCCGCTGATAATCCCAAAAAAAATGATAGAAATTTAGTGTTTGTTTTTTTTGTAATAAATGCAAGGGTGCTTCCTATTCCGGTCGATAATCCTGCTATTAAGGTTAATAAAAAGGCAATCAGAAAATTATCACTCATGTGTTATTTTTTATTTAGAACAATTCAAAATTATAATATTTTATTTTACCTCCAAAACTTATTTATATTTTACCGGGAAATCTTAAAGTGACGTTAATAGAATATAATTATTTAGGTGTTTGGTCTTTAAAAAAAAGGTTAAAGAAGCTCCAAAAAACTACTAATGTGATAAATGTTATCATTGTATTTTGAAATAACTTACTACATTTGCTAATCAAATAATGAATAACAACTTAAAATTATAGTTATGGCTTATCAAATTTCTGATGAATGTATCGCTTGTGGTACATGTATCGATGAATGTCCAGTTGAAGCAATATCTGAAGGAGATATCTATAAAATCGATGCGGACATTTGTACTGACTGCGGATCATGCGCTGAAGTATGTCCGGTTGAGGCTATTTCTCCAAAATAGCTTTTGTACAGTGTAATTCACTAACCCTGGATTATGTCCTGTGCAAGGGTGTCCATATATGGGGCATCCTTTTTTTATGTATTTTTACCACATCATTTTGTATTTTTATGCTGTTTATATGATTGTCAGTAATTAACTTATCAGCAGTGGGACTTAAAAGTATGTTAAGAGAAAGAGCTATCATTGATGCGATTAAATCTAATCGCAGGAATGTTCTTTTTCCCCGGCTTGAAAATGTTCACTCTATTGGAATTATTGATGATTCTAAATCAACCATATTTACTGACGATATTAAACAATTCAACAGTAATGTAAAGGTTTCTTATCTGTACTTCAGAAATGAAAAAAGAAATGATGACCAGGCTCAGGACGTTATTTTTAAATCTGATCTCGATTTCAAAGGATTACCTAAAAAGAATAGTATTGTTGAATTCGTAAATCAAAAATTTGATATTCTGATAAACTTTTCTTCAATCAATAATGATGCTGCTACCTATATCTATGCTTTATCAAAAGCAAGTTTTAAGGTTGGCTACATAACTAACAGAAAAATTAATGACCTTATTATTGATTTGAAGGAAGATAAAAGATATATGCTTGTAAAAGAACTAATTCGAACATTAAAGAATTTCTAATACCTACTATGAACAATTTTTTTAAAGGAACAGGACCGGCAGTTATTACTCCATTTAAGAAATCTGATCTATCAATAGATTTTGATGCACTTACACGTGTTTTGAATTTCCAGATAGAATCAGGTGTCGATTTTATTGTAGCCCTGGGAACTACAGCTGAAACAGTTACTATGTCGCACGATGAACGACATCTTGTTTACCAGCACATTAAAGGTATCAATAAAGGTAAACTTCCCTTAATGGTTGGCTTTGGCGGAAATAACACTGCTGAGGTTATACGGCATATTAAATCGGCCGACTTCAATGGCATTGATGGTATTCTTTCTGTTGTCCCTTATTATAACAAACCTTCTCAGGAAGGGGTTTACCGCCATTTTATGGCTATCGCTGAAGTGTGCCCCGTCCCTGTTATTCTTTATAATGTTCCTTCACGCTGCGGTATTAATATGACTGCCGAAACTACTTTACGACTGGCCAATAGTTCAGATAAGTTTATGGCTATTAAAGAGGCTTCCGGCAATCTCGAACAGATTAATAAAATCATAGCTGATGCCCCTGCCGGATTTGGCATTATCTCAGGTGATGATTCTCTTATTTATGATGTTTGTAATAATGGCGGCGATGGCGTTATTTCTGTTATGGCGAATGCTCTTCCTGCTGAAACTGTTGAGCTTACCAATCTCAGCCTTAAAAAAGATGCTAACGCTAAAGCTCTGCAACTAAAATATTCTGAACTTATCAGGTTGCTCTTCGTAGAAGGTAATCCTTGCGGTGTGAAATCTATTCTTGGCAAGAAAGGCTTGATTGATAATGTACTCAGATTGCCTATGTGCCCTGTTAGTGAAGAAACTTCAATGAAAATTTCTGCTGAACTCAGTAAACTTTAAAATGGCGATTGACTTTAGTAAAATACCTTCTCCTTGTTTCGTAATTGACGAACACCTGCTTGAAAAAAACCTTCAGCTTATTGCTTCTGTTAAGGAAAAAGCCGGCGTTGAAATTATTCTTGCACTTAAAGGTTTTGCCATGTGGAGTATGTTCCCGCTTATCAGAAAGTATTTCGGATCTACTACCGCCAGCTCTTTAAGTGAAGCCCGACTGGCCATAGAGGAGTTTGGTACCCCCGCCCATACATACGCACCTGCTTATACTGAAGAAGATTTTCCCGGAATTCTTGATTGCTCAAGTCATATTACTTTTAATTCTTTATCGCAATA
>JAGODU010000371.1 GCA_017998095.1 Prolixibacteraceae bacterium
AGATACAGTTTTGTCATTTATAAAGAGAAAAGAAGATAGCATTGAAGTAAATTCAGATGGTAATAAAGCTTTTAAGCTTGTTGAAGACATATCAAAAGAAGATAACAATATTACAGTAGAAATATTTGAAGATGATATTATCAAGAAAATAAACTATATAAATACTGAAAATCTACCGACAGCTGTATACAATGCGAAAAAGGATTTTATCGATAACAATACAGAATTAATTAGAATAACCAAAAACAATAATGGTCTTTTTATAAACACTAAAGGTTCGTACATAATTGATTATAAAGATGTAAATAAGGATAATATTGAAGATATAATATTTATCTGTGACATAAAAGAAAATGAAATATTAAATGATAATGTATATTATTTAAATGGGATAGATCTTGAAAGGAAATATATTTATGTTAATGAATTGTATATATTGCCAAATGACTATCCTCTAAATCTGATAGAATTATACTTTGCAAGAGAATCTGGAGAACGAATGCTTTTAGCTTTAAGAAATAATGAAATATTTTATTTAACTGATAATATATGGGGGAGATACGTAGGAGTTCGAGTAAAGGATTTTAATGATGATGGAGAAAATGAAATTGCATTTATAAACGATCCAGGAGCAACATATGGAAGAAAAAGATTTGTACATATATACAATGAAAAGGATTTTGTTGCAATTCCGTTTTCTACAAATTCGGTTTATGATGTTATCGAAAGTATACTTGAATATGATGTTGCATATATAGAAGATGAACAAGCTTGTCTTGCTACTATAAAAAATAAAAATACTAATGATCAGATAGTAATAAAGATATCCTCTGATACAGTTAAACCTAATTTTATAATTGATTACCGAGAATACTTGACTTCAAATATTGTGAATAATGGAATTACAGAAAATACGGTTCTTTTTTTGATAAATACAGAGAACTGGATGCTTGTTCAAGTATTAGATATTGAAGTTATATATGAAATGCAAAACAATAAATTTGTTGTAAAAGACATAAAATATACATTTACATTTGATTTTTCTAAAATATACGGTTTAGATGAATATAAATTTGAAATAATAGAAAACAGTATTACAGATACCAATCCTTAAAGCCAGGCAATTACTCTTAGCTTTTATTTAACTATTTGTCTACTTTACAAAGGTCAGTTCATATAGTCTTTACTAGGGTTTTATTGAATAATATTTATGGAGTATTATTTGTATTCTGTTGTGAGTAAAGAACGATAAATTAGGATTTATTTTATCAGCAAGTAAAAAGG
The DNA here is from genome assembly GCA_017998095.1 of Prolixibacteraceae bacterium. The sequence goes on from JAGODU010000371.1 coordinate 1,285, forward strand.
TATTAAATATTGACTTCCTGCAAAAAATCGTAGATAATGGAATTGAATTCCGATATTATCGACATAAAGGAGGTAGCAATGTATTTTCACAGGCATATAGAACCGGTTGTAGAGAGAATTGCAAAGCGAAAATCTGTTATTGTCTTAACAGGAGCACGGCAGGTCGGGAAATCAACCATGTTGAAAGAAGTATATGGTGATATAAATTATGTTACTCTAAATACTTCGTTAGTTAGGGTAAGTGCAAAGGAAAACCCATCTTTGTTTTTTGATCTTCATAAGCCTCCCGTAATTGTTGATGAAATCCAGAAAGCTGGGGAGCTTTTTGAGTATATTAAAGATATTGTTGATGAAAAAAAGATAAAAGGCCAGTTTTATCTTACTGGTTCCCAAAGCATGAAATTGATGAAAAATGTAACAGACAGTCTGGCGGGTCGTACAGGAGTTATAAAAATGCTTGGCCTGTCAATGCGTGAATTAAAAGGAAGTTCATGGAGAAAGCCATTTCTACCTATTTTAGAGGATATTATGAATGATGAAAAAGGATCTGTTGAATATGACTATCTAGAATTCGTATCATATATCCACAAAGGTTTCTTTCCTGAGCTATATGAAACAGAGAGTGATTTGAAAGATTGGTCAGATTTCTATAGTTCATATTTTCAGACATATATAGAAAAAGACATAAAGGATGTGCTTAATATTCAAGATGAATCTGCATTTATTAAATTTGTAAAAGCAGTTGCAGCACGCACAGGGGAAGTATTGAACATGTCTGCAATATCGGAAATATGCGGTAAAGACGATAAAACAGTCCGTTCATGGCTATCTGTGTTGGAATCAAGCGGGCTTGTTTATCTTCTAGAACCATATTATAACAACTATAACAAAAGGTTAGTAAAATCACCGAAACTGTATTTTCTTGATACTGGACTTGCTTGCTGGCTACTTGGATGGAATACTCCGGAACAGATGGTAAATGGAGCAATGTGGGGTCACATTTTTGAAAGTTATGTTTTTGCTGAAATTCTTAAAAGTTATTACAATGACGGTATTGTAAAACCATTGATATATTACTATAGAGATATAGACAAAAATGAAATTGATTTGTTAGTAGAGGAGGGTGATTACCTCTACCCTATAGAGATTAAAACTACAAGTAATCCGACAAAGTCGATGGTAAAAGCTTTTCATTGTCTTGAAAAGAATCCGGTAAAAAAGATCGGTACTGGTGCATTAATCTGTTTTACAAAGGAACTTCTTCCATTAGCAGATTCAGTATGGATGCTTCCGGTTCATACGATTTAATGGAATTAAAAGAAATACACATTTGTCAGTTGACATATTATGGCAATAATATTAGTATGGCATTCGAAAAGGAGTGCCATGAAAAGTATTACAAAGAACAAACTTGTATCACTACTATTAATCATCAGTTTCATATTGTTAAGCGGGTTACCTGAAATAAATGTAAATGCTTCGGGTTCGAGATTTACTGATATAGAATCATCACAGTGGTATTTTGAACCAGTCATCCAACTGTATGGTATGAATATTATAGACGGATATCCTGA